>JBNKGN010000356.1:0-3489 GCA_050289845.1 Crocinitomicaceae bacterium
AAAGATATGTATTTTTTCTATTTCGCAAAGTCTTCCTACAAAAATATTGAAAAATTAATTTGCTCGGGATTTTGTCCGTAAATTTGGCACTGCAAAACAAGCCAATGTTCGGACCAAAAAAAGAAAAGACAAAACGAGTGAAACTCTCTAAAGACAGCGTGCGTAAAGCACGTAGAATCTTCGCCTACCTGAAGCCTTACAGAGGTGTTTTTCTGATTGGTTGGATCTTCTTGATCCTTTCAAGTGTTTTGGGACTCGCCTTCCCTATTTTAATGGGACAATTACTCGGTGGAACAGCAGAACCAAGTCCAGAAATGGGCTCTTTCTGGGAAAAAGTTAACATCGACAACGTCAATATGGTCGCACTTGCGCTCTTCATTGTTTTTGGCATTCAAGCATTGACAGGTTTCTTTCGTATTCTCATTTTTACACAAGTAACCGAAAATGCGTTACGAGACATTCGACGCGATGCGTTCTCACGCTTGATCCACATGCCAATGGATTTCTTCAATCAAAATAATGTAGGAGAATTGACCAGTCGTATTTCATCGGATATCACGCAAATTCAAGATACCCTGCGAACAACAATTGCTGAATTTTTCCGTCAAGTCGTTATTATCGCTGGGGGAATCACGATGCTCGTTATCATTTCCTGGAAATTGGCATTGATCATGTTAGCGACGTTACCCGTTTTAGCAATTGTCGGTGTAATTTTCGGTCGCTATGTGCGGAAATTATCCAAACAAGCACAAGACGAATCCGCAAAATCAAATACGGTCATCGAAGAATCGCTCATGGGAATTTCCAATGTGAAATCGTTTACAAACGAGATTTTCATGATCAATAAATACCGTAGCGCAATCGATACCATTCGTAATCTGAACGTTAAAAGTGGATTGTGGCGTGGATTCTTTGCTTCCTTCGTGATCGTGTTCATCATGGGAGCCGTGGTATTTATCGTTTGGCAAGGTGTTTTGATGACCCAAGGCCCGAATCCTTCCCTGGACAACCGAGGATTTTTCACATTTATGATGCTCACCATCATGATGGGGGCTTCTTTTGGTTCGATTCCGGAGTTATTCGCTACGATTCAAAAGGCTATTGGTGCAACGGAAAATTTAATGGACCTGATTACTCAAACCAACGAAAAGGATCAGCATACAGGTGCGTTAACACCGAAGATTACAGGAAAAGTAGCCTTTAAAAACGTACATTTCTCTTACCCTCAGCGTCAAAACATCAAAGTTCTCAATGGTATCTCTTTCGAAAGTGAGTCCAACCAAACTATCGCACTTGTCGGCGCATCAGGTGCTGGAAAATCAACCGTTGCCTCTCTCCTACTTCAATATTACGCGATTACAGATGGAAGTATCGAATTCGATGGAGTGGACTGTTCCCAAATCGATTTGAATCACCTCCGCAAACATATGGCATTCGTACCGCAAGAAGTTATCCTCTTCTCTGGCACGATTCGAGACAACATTCTTTTCGGGGATCACGACGCGAGTGAAGAAGCACTAATTGAAGCTGCGAAAAAAGCGAATGCATGGGATTTTATCAACTCATTTCCCGATAAATTGGAAACACAGGTCGGAGATCGCGGAATTCAACTTTCTGGTGGACAAAAACAACGCATTGCAATTGCGAGAGC
This sequence comes from Crocinitomicaceae bacterium, assembly GCA_050289845.1. GTDB lineage: Bacteria > Bacteroidota > Bacteroidia > Flavobacteriales_D > Crocinitomicaceae > UBA4466. The sequence continues at coordinate 1,652 of JBNKGN010000356.1, forward strand.
GATATTGAAAAATCCTGAGATTCTCATCCTCGACGAAGCCACTTCCGCATTAGATTCTGAATCCGAGCAACTCGTTCAATCGGCTTTGGACAAATTAATGAAGGGGCGTACATCTTTCGTTATTGCTCATCGACTTTCGACTATTAAAAATGCGGATGTCATCTTAGTGTTTGATCAAGGTAACATTGTTGAATCTGGCAATCACGATGCGCTTATCAGTAAATCGGGTGTCTATGCGAACTTAGTACAATTACAGGGCGTCGAGCATTCTTAATTCGGAAAGCGCAGCAATTGAAAAACGCCCGAACTCCAATACGACGGCAATTATTTTGAATTTTGCTTGTTCCCGTTTTGATTCACTTTAAGGTGCGACAGCCCCCATCAAGTAACCGCAGAGCATCGCACCAATGGAACCAACCGCATATCCTAAAACCGCAAGTAAAACACCTACACTTGCAAGGGAAGGATGAAACGCTGCTGCAACAACAGGAGCAGAAGCCGCACCTCCGACATTGGCTTTCGATCCAACAGCAAGGAAGAAAAACGGCGCTTTTATCCATTTGGCTACGAGAAAGAGCAAGACAGCATGGAAGCCCATCCAAATCACCCCAACGAGGATTAATTGCGGTTCTTCAAAGGCCAATCTCAAGTCCATTTTCATTCCAATAATTGCAACGAGAATGTAGATGAACACACTCCCCAATTTAGAAGCACCAGCGCCTTCATATTTACGCAACTTGGTTAAGGCAAAGCCAATTGCACCCAAAGTACTTATCAAAACCAACCAAAAGAACTTGCTCGAAAGTGGCGATGTTTCCCCAAAAATTCCGTCGAAGTAGGGACCAAGAATCTCGGATGCCCAATGTGCAAACCCCACCAAACCAAAAGTCAACCCGAGAATAATAATATAATCCTTCAAAACAGGTTTACGTGTATATTCGGCTTCATATGATTCCATGCGACGCTTCAAATCTTCAATTGCCGAACTGTCTGCCTTCAACCAACGATCGAACATTTTATGCCGTGCGGCTCCCCACAAAAGGAAAATCATCCACATTTGCGCCACAATAATGTCCACGACTATCATTTTACCAAAAAGCGACTTCTTGTATTCGAAATATTCCAACATGGCCATTTGATTCGCGCCGCCTCCAATCCAACTTCCAGCCAGAGTAGACATACCGCGCCAAGTAGCTTCCTCGCCGACACCTCCAACCACTTCGGGGCTGATCAACGAATAGATCCATATCGCAAAGGGACCACCGAGAATAATCCCAATTGTTGCGGTAAAAAACATGATCAGCGCCTTAGGTCCAAGGTTCATAATACCCTTCAAATCGATACCGATTGTCATTAAAATCAATGCTGCAGGAAGTAAATAGGTTTTCGCCGTACCGTACAACCCACTGTATTCCGCCGAAATAATTCCAACAGAACTCAAAATACCAGGAATTAAATAGCACAGTAACAACGCAGGGATAATTCCATAGAATTTTTTCCAACCAGCATTGCTTGAATTCGCCGTATAGAAAATCAGGGCAAGTACAATCGCCAAAATTCCGAATGTAATGCTATCCTTAACGAAGATTGGCTCGGGATGCACTTTTACTTTTGTTGAGAGTACTTTTTAGGATCTTTTACAGCAGAAATTGTACTAGGAATGAAAAATATTCCTCTACCAAAAGAGATTTCACATGTAGGAATAATGAAAATAATATTACTTTTTTGTGTAACATACTAGCAGAGGACTGAAAAAATGTGGGACATTTGATATACCTTAAAATACATACCAAGGTTTTAAGCAAACACAAGCACCAATCATCAAAGAAAAATACAAC
>JBNKGN010000357.1:0-3485 GCA_050289845.1 Crocinitomicaceae bacterium
AAGGTCCTTCGATGGAAGGAACAGTACAAAAAACTGATTTTATATGCATACAAAAACCGCAGTAAGTATGGTAAAATGATGTTTATTTTCGCTGCGGATTCCTATTACGAGGCAATCAAACGAAACAATTATTTGAAGCGCGTTTCTGAAATTCAGGAGAATCAATTTATAGCAATTAAACAACACAAGGAATTGATTCGAGACGAAATTGGGGTTATTGAACAAGAAAAAGAATTGAAGTTGGCCGTTGTAGCAGATAAGAAAAAGGAGCGTGCAGCCATCGAGGAGGATCGTTTGCGTCAAGAACAGATTGTGCGGGAATTCAAGCAGGAAGAGGAAGAGATTTTAGCTAAGTTGAAGAAGGAGGAGCGCGATCGTCAGGTCTTGCGGGAACAAATTGCCGCAGCGATACGAAAGGAGATTGAACTCGCAGAAGCGAAACGTAAAGCGGAAGCCGCGGCCGCAGCTGCCAAGAAACCAGTAACGAGCACCAAAGAAACGACAACGACAACCGCACCTGCTTTTGAAGCAACAAAGGAGTCGGTTGCTTTGGGTAAAAATTTCGAAGGGAATAGAGGTAAATTGCCTTGGCCAGTGGACAAAGGGACGATCACCGAAAACTTTGGAACCAATCCACACCCTACGTTAAAAAATGTCACGACAAATAATCGCGGGATCGACATCAGTGCACCAAAGAACGCACAAGTACGCGCTGTTTTTGAAGGGGAAGTAACCAGTGTTCTCAACATACCAGGCGCGGGCAAGGTGGTTATCATCAAACACGGAAATTACCGTACGGTGTACAGTAATCTTCAGGATACGTATGTTACGGCGGGACAAACAATTTCAACAAAGAAAGTTATCGGTTCGCTATTGGCATCTAAGGATCAAAATGTCTCCGTAGTGCACTTCGAAATCCATCAAGTTAATGGAAGTAGTGTCACTTGCTTGAATCCATCCCTCTGGGTAACGCATTGATTAATAGGTGTTAGTACTATGTTTCGTACAGTATATTTACGTGTCGCATCTATGCGACACGCATCTATGCGACACGCATGTTTGTTACATCGAAAAAAATGCCGTAAATTTGGGTATGGGATTGCCTTTTGAATATGGAGAAATCGTGCAGCAGCAGCAATTTATTAATCGTGATAAAGATCGCTTGCGACTTGCAAACAACCTAAAAGGCGGGTTGAACACAATGCTCATTTCTCCGCGAAGATGGGGGAAGTCCTCATTGGTAAAACAAGTGGCGTACGAGAATGAAAGCAGTCAATTTCGCTTTTGTTTTATCGATTTATTTCACATTCAAGATGAGCAGGAATTCTACGAAACGTTAGCGAAAGAAGTCATCCGCGTTACATCTAGTAAAATGGAAGAGTGGATGGAAACAGCGCGTACCTTCCTTCAAAGAATGCATCCGAAAATTTCTGTCTCTACGGCAAACATGAGTATGCAACTTGATTTTGATCAGGAAGAATTGCGTGTGAACTACCGAGAAATCCTCGATTTACCCGAAAAAATTGCAAAGGAGAAAGGCATTCGAATTATTATTTGTCTGGATGAATTTCAAAATTTGTCTCGTTTTGACGATCCACTTTTGTTTCAAAATCGTTTGCGCGCTTCTTGGCAACATCATAAAAACGTGAGCTATTGTTTGTACGGAAGCAAGCGCCACATGATGATTGATATTTTTCAGAACAAGAGTATGCCTTTTTATAAGTTTGGCGACGTTATGTTCCTTGAAAAGATTGCCACGGATCACTGGGTGTCTTTTATTTGTGATCAGTTCGAATCGACGCAGAAGAAAATCACGAAAAAATTGGCGCGTCAAATCGTCGAAACCGTCAAAAATCATTCGTATTACGTGCAACAATTGGCCCATTTGGTTTGGATCCGTACGGAAAAACATGCGAATGAAACCTTGTTAACGGAGGCTATCAACGATTTACTCAACCAAAATAGTTTGTTGTACGGAAGAGACCTGGACGATCTTTCCAAATCACAAATTCACTTTTTGAAAGCTTTAGCAAATAAGGAAAGCGAATTGCACTCGGGTGCGGTTATTGCCAAATACGATTTGGGTTCTTCCAGCAATGTCTCTCGCGTAAAAGAAGCTTTATTTAAAAAAGAGATCATTGATAATTTTGGAGGACAACTTGAGTTTTTAGATCCTGCCTTTGAATTATGGTTTCGAAGAATTTTCTCCCTCTAATTGCTTTTTCTTTGCGTTTAACTGCGCTTCCAAAGCAATAAAAATAGCACAGAACGTCCAAATTGGAACAGAAGCCTTGTCGGTGTCGAGATAGTTATTCAATACCCCATGCACGAAGTAAGTGACAAGCGACATGATCATCGCTAAGAGCAGGGTACGCATTTTTCGATCTTCGGCAGGCCATCGATAATATAGGGTAATGCTCTTGTAGAATATCGCTGCAACAATCAATAATACGGCAATCAACCCCAAAAAACCCATTTCTGAAAGTGGACCAAGGTATTCACTATGTGCATTTCCCATATCTCCATTAGTAGTAGAAATAATGGTGGTGTTTTCTGGTTCCTGGAAACGGGCATATTCGAAAGCGTAGGTGCCGGGGCCAAAACCAAAGACAGGGCGTTCTTTAAACATCTCAATAGCACAAGACCATCGATTAAGTCGTTCCAGATTCGAAGCGTCTGTCGTTACGTTGGTAGCACTTTGTAATCGTTCTCCAAATTCTTCTGTAGTATGCTCGTATTTGTTGCGTTCCAATTCAATTTGGATACTGTCCCAGGAGAAATAAAGAAACAGCAATCCGATTAACGTAACGCCGGCAATTAATGAAAATTTGATGCGTAACTTGATGGCAATTAACACAACTACGGATGCCATGACGCTCAACCATGCAGCCCGAGTGTACGAAAAGAACAAACCGATCAAGGTGATCCCAATCAATCCAACAAGCGTGATTCGAATGAGAGGTGAATGTTTTTTGGAGAAATAAATTCCGAAAATTAAAGGCACCATAAAGGCTACCGTTGAACCGTAAATAGTATGGTCTTTAAAGAACGGCCACATCACCCAGTGTCCTTCTTTTTCTCCAAAACCATAGCTCGCGTGAACGACCAACGTATAACTGATAGCGATGACCATAGAAACGGAAAAAAGCCAGATGAACCGCTCAATATTGATGTGTTTACGGTAGATGAGTGGACCGAAAAACAGCAGCGGTACAATGAACCATAATTTCGCTAGGAGAAATTTCAATGACGCCACCGGATCCGTACTCGTAATAGAGGTGATGAACACCCAAAACAAGTAAAAACTAACGGCCCAAACGATGGGGTTTTTCCAAATATATCGAGGAATTAATGACTTTTGCGTGTGCTGCATTAACAAGAAGATCATCAGTCCAAATAGTATCGGCTCTGTAGGTAAATACAAACCAAAACTTTCGGTGTATTCTTCAATATTAATGGAGAGTGGTGTGAGAAATGCGAGTGCG
>JBNKGN010000358.1:0-3473 GCA_050289845.1 Crocinitomicaceae bacterium
TTATACGGATTACGAATATTTCGGGAAAGTTCACACCCCCCTGGATTTGACAGTTTCGATTGACGAGTACTTACTGTATGGTAAAATGAAACACGTGAAGCATTATTCTTATGATGACGTACTGGAAGACGAAACAATTTTTGATTACGAGCACACCTTGGCTTTTGAAAATGGGTATCTGCGTCCTAATTTCATGCGTGAACACCTTTGGAATGAAAACCCAATCGTGCAGGATTACGAATACCAGGACATTCAGGAAAACACCATTGTATCAGCATTGGACGGATCGAGTAACACAGTATATGGTGAAGCCGCGTACCCTTTCCTTGACATTCCTTCATTTACGGGTAATTACTCGGACAAAGAACAACCGAAGTTCCTAGAGTTCTATTTCTTCAATTATTTGCTTGCACTCAACGAGGATTTCCAATTGAACTCCTACTTCATCAAGAAAACAAGCGAGATCAATCGCGTTTATGACGATGCACTTACTCTTCAAGCAAATCCGAACCCTCCAGTGATTAGTGTCACTTCTATGGCTGCCAATAACCCTTTCGGAAGTGGTGCAACCAATCCGCAATCCAACAATGCGTCAAAAGACAATCCAATTATTGCAGGTATTGATCCGAATGATGAAGAAGCAACGTTGACGTTCCTATTATACGAGTCACCGCTGTCGGACAATGTGCTCACGGCTGTTATTCAATCTAGCTTGAGTGCTGCAACAAAGAATTCTGTTTTAGCTGCCCAAGGCGATTTGAGCAATGCCATTTGGTCAGAAATTTGGAGTAACATGAGTGGATTATCTTCTTCAGATGTAGCCAGTCTTGCCGACAACCAAACCTACATTTCCGATGCGGTACAATTAGATATGATGAATATCATTACCCGAAGAACGAGCTCCTCCATGGTTACCGCCGTTTTCTTAAACAACGCATACCTGTCTGGACAAGTGATCAATGGGCTCTTGTCTGCTGGCTTGCAAATGCCTGGAAATTCCTTCGGTGATATTTTTGCCGCGCAACCACAATTACCTGAAAGCGACCTGGTCAATATTATCAATAACGCAAATGCAAACAGCGCAAATATCGACGATATTTTGTCGAATCAATTTGTCACAGACGTCATATATTCCGCGATTTTGAATAACACGAAATTTTCTACTGAAAGTGTTACACAGACCATTGAAATCAATCCGAATTTCCCCATTGACGCAACACTGATTGAGATTATTGAGCATTCCCCTCAATTTACCGTAAATCAATTGGAACGTATTTTTGCAGAAGCGGATCGTGCTATTGGTAATGAAGTGGAAGAGAAATTGGACTTTCATTTTTCTATACCAATCAAATTGCAAGTACTCAATGGATTGGAAATTGCCAATAGTTTGGATCAATACTGCGGCGGTACAGTAGTTACAGGTCGTACTTTTATTGAAACCCAAAAAGAATTCGAATATTACGAAGCGGATTATACGGGAACAGCTGTAGGAAATGCGTATGAAATTCTTTTAGGAATGCGTGAAAATGCTTTGGCTGCAAGTCCTTTCCCCTACAATATCGACGAAACGAACTATGCCATCAATCAAGGGGCTACTGCAATTAACTCTTTACAGCTCAAACACGAACCTTCATGGCAACTATTCGCGATCGAAACATCATCTCCCCATTTAGATGGAGCATATGCACGTGAAGAGTATTTCTACAATTACGATCTTAGAAACCGTTACGATCGACACTGGTACTATTACGATTTGGACAATCCAGATGTGACGTATTCGGTCAGTGAGTATACGCTCGGAAATTACGATCGAGTACTTGTTTACAATGATAAATGGGATGTGTTTTACCAATCGGGACTTTATGCCGCACCTCAGGTTACAGCATTTGATGCTATGACGCGCACACAACAAACAGGGAATCGTGTCTTTGCTTTCCAAAAAACATCGATCACTAAAAATACACGGGATACCGATCCCAAATATGCTTCAGAATATTATTTCTACGATAAACGTTGGACGGTGGCAGATGCGGTAGGAAATGCTACGACCAACTACATTAATGATAACTGTCAAAACCCAACAACCACAACGCCAACAGAACCGTGTGCGGTTTATGTGGATTGCAACGAATGCAATACGTTATTCTACAAACCTTATATGGATTGGGCAGAAATTGTACCTATGGGATATTGTGCATGGTTCGTTCCAGAGATTGGATATATTGTTTGTCCTGAATCGCATGATGTGGCCGCTGATTTTCCCAACGCAACCCAAGAATATTGCGAAAATATTCCTGCCGCAAACCAAAATATCCCAATGAGTCAGGCATTTAAAAACATGCTGCAATTGCGCGCTGTTATGGTTCAAGTGGACGATTCCGACCATAGTACCAATCAAGAATTTACGTCGAACAAATTGGACCAAAACAATGGTTATGTAGCGGAATTCTACATGGGCAATCCAAACACATATGATGCGAATAACTTCGCTGCTCCACATCATATGATCGTGCCTTTCGATAATCTCAAAGTGCGTGAAATCAAAGAGCGAAATCGCTATACACAAGTTGTTCTGGAAGAAAATGCTGTAGGATTACAAGTGAAATACGACTACAATCAAGTCACGCACCTTTGGAATGTGTACACCAACTGTTCGTATTACAACTTTACGTCACATGAAAACGTAGACATCGGACTTCCTACGAATGTTACTGTTGGATACACATTAACCAACGCGCTTACAACGGCCTTTGAGTATTCTCCCGTCGGACTTGTGAGCAAGATTACAAATCCGAATGCCAAGACCATGGAATACGCGTTTGATGGCTTCCACCGTTTAAAACATATCAAAGAAAATGGCGCGCGCTTATTGAGTGAATTCGAGTACCACTCTTGGGATCCGCTTACAGCTTCTTCCTTTGACGAAAAAACAGACGATAATTATGTCCAAACGAAAACGTATAGCAGCAGCACTGCGACGTTCTATGAACTGGCAAAAGCGTTTGTCGATCCGCTAGGACGCAATCAGGGAAATGCGCTCAGTTATACAGAAGACAACCTCAATCACAACGAAATTCATTCTGGATATGTCAGTTACGACAATCTCGGGCGGGTAATTGCCAAAGAAAAAACGTATATCAATGCCAACACCACCACGGGTACACCAACCCTGCTTTTCTCCCAGTTCCAGGGAGGGGCTATTGAAGAAATACTCTTTGACAGTGGTTTCAAAGGACGCCCTGAACGCAGTTCCAATTTTGGAGTGAACGTCAATGGAATTCATGCGATTAAAACAAATTACGCTATCGCGAATCACATCTACACATCATGCGAGTTGGATTTGAGTCTTTCAGAATTAAAACAACTCATGCGGCCAAGTGGAAATGCCAATGTACGCATGTATAGAACCGAAACCTGGGATCAAGACGACAAACACAACGTGAGTTATAAGAATGCTTTAGGTCAAGATGTTG
>JBNKGN010000359.1:0-3473 GCA_050289845.1 Crocinitomicaceae bacterium
CAGGCTGATCGCTCCCAAGAGCTCACATCGACGGAGTGGTTTGGCACCTCGATGTCGGCTCGTCACATCCTGGGGCTGGAGAAGGTCCCAAGGGTTGGGCTGTTCGCCCATTAAAGTGGCACGCGAGCTGGGTTCAGAACGTCGTGAGACAGTTCGGTCCCTATCTGTTGTGGGCGTTAGTTATTTGAGAGGACCTGCCTCTAGTACGAGAGGACCGGGGTGGACGTACCTCTAGTGTACCTGTTGTGGCGCCAGCTGCATCGCAGGGTAGCTACGTACGGATGAGATAAGCGCTGAAAGCATCTAAGCACGAAACTCACCTCAAGATGAGATAACTTTTAAGGGCCGTGGAAGACTACCACGTTGATAGGCTACAGGTGTAAAGACAGTAATGTCAAAGCCGAGTAGTACTAATAACCCGTAGACTTATAATTCTTACCACGATACATTTTATTTTACTTCAATCATCCGATATATCAACTAAGACATTCGTTGTTATAGTCTTAAAGGCTTTCGCCTTAACTATGCAACAACAGCTTTAGGTGTTTATTGCAGCATGGTCCACCTCTTCCCTTTCCGAACAGAGTAGTTAAGCCTGCTTGCGCTGATGGTACTGCCCTTTTGAGGGTGGGAGAGTAAGTCGACGCCGCTTTTAGAAAGCCCCGATCCTTTTGGATTGGGGCTTTTTTGTTTAACCTGATCTCAAAAGGTGCCCTTTCGTACCTCAGGCTTTTGGTTCTATTGAACCAGCCTTCGTCTTCAGAAACTTCGTTTCTTCTGATGGGAGAGTAAGTCGACGCCGCTTTTAGAAAGCCGAATTACTTATGTCGTTGGATTTTTTTTAATGCGATTTTACCGCTATTAATCTTCTCGGCTGTATAATATTACTTTTGATAATGTCGACCCGCAAATTTCTGCGTGTCGTGTTTATCACTAAAGCAGCTTAAATCACACAAGACATTTCAGTCTCGATTGGTGCTTAGTTCAGAAGAAATACTTGTTCAAATTTTGACGCCTACCACGCAGATATCATCCGTTTGATCCTCGTTCGCAATCCATTGGATAAATTCTTGACGGAGTTTTTCGCGTTGTTCTGAAAAGGACAGATCACTATTTTTTGCGAGGAACTCGTGTAATTTCAAAGAACCATATTTTTTACCCAAGGGACCGCCAAATTGATCTTGAAAACCATCGGATCCGAGATACAGTTTACTGCCTTTCAAATAGGGAATGTACACAGGTTCAAAAGTTCTATTTTCGCGCAATTGCCAACCGCCTAGTGGATATCCCGTGCTTTTATATATGGCTTTTCGTGAAGGGGCTATTACATGCAATACTTTTCGATTTGCCGAAGCAAACTGTATTCGCTCCATCGTGTCGTTAATGCAAATCACCGACAAATCAATCCAGGGATTATCAAAAGTGGCATCGTCAACGTCCTTAAAGCTTTCTATATAACGTTTTTCCACTTCCTCCAGTATTTTATGGGCTTCAAATACGCCCTTGTTCATGACAACGTATTCGAATAAATTCAATGCCAGAACGCTCACGAGTGCGGCAGAAATTCCATGTCCCGTGCAATCACCGACAATAATGATGCGGAATTCTCCTTTTTGACCAACCCAGTAAAAGTCGCCAGATAAAATTTCCTTGGGTGAATAAAAGACAAAGGAGTCTTCAAAAAGTCGATTAAAATGGCGCCGTTTTGGTAACAAGGCCTCTTGTACGAGTTTAGCACTCTGTAAACTTGATTCTAGTTGCGTAATTGTCATTCTTTGTAAGGAGTTCGTACAAATATCGCTACGACTAAATACAATTGAATTACCACAGTATTAATTGATTTTAGTGATTCGACTAACAAGATTTTTCAGTAAAAACCGCATTATAGCTACTCCGTCGACAATAAATAAGCATTGGTCTGAATCTAAAACCTTTTAGTAAGTAGATCAAATGATTTCATGGTATAGTAACACAAACAATACACATCTATTTGAACGCTCTACGGAACTTTGCGCCGATTTAAAAAGATAACATGGAATTATTAATGCTCACTTTTGCCGCACTGATCTCAGTAATTAATCCGCTGGGGACATTGCCGATATTTATTGGATTAACAACGGACAAAGATCCACGCGAAATGAATGAAATCGCGATTCGTACAGTTCTGAACGTTTTTGTTATTATGCTTGTCGCTTTTTGGGGAGGACAATACATTCTCGCTTTTTTCGGGATAGGTTTAAGTTCTTTAAAATTAGCGGGTGGACTTATTATCGCAAGTTCTGGTTTTGCGTTGCTTTCGGGAAATTTCTCTAAGCACAAGGGAATGAAAAGAAGGGAGCGGGAAGATGCACGCAAACGTTCCGATGTTTCAATGACACCTTTGGCTATTCCAATGCTTTCTGGTCCAGGTTCGATGAGTCTGTTGATTACATTTAAAGAAACCTACAGTGCGTTTAACGATCAGCTAATTATTATTGGAGCAGTCTTCCTCACCTGTGCCGTTACGTTGATACTGATGTTAAGCGGCAGAGTCATTGTAAAAGCGTTAGGAGCCTCAGGAATCAATGCTTTGTCTCGAATTATCGGGTTTATTGTAATTTCTATTGGGATTGAATACGTGGTTTCAACAATAATTGAAATTTATACAACGGTCCGATAGATTTATTTGTTCAGATCCCAGGAATACTCTAAATAACTAATCTTAGGGGATTTTAGCGAACTTCCGTAATATTTGTTGATGAAGGCAATAACGCCTCCTTCCGAAGTGAAATCGTCTTTGTACCAATCGAAAATCCGCGACAATTCAACGGATTTATTGGAGTCCAACTTGTTCTTAGATCCATCTTTCAAGAAAGTTTTGGTTTGTGCTGTTAATTGACTCGATAAGCTATTCGGCATATACGCCTTGTTTAACAAATTGGGACAAGATTTACTGGCGCAATTCAAGGCAAAGTGTACACGCGGTTCGTTGTATTTTTTTCGTATAATATCGTTTTCAATCCCACCCAAACTATAGGTCGTACCACCAATTTTCACAAACTTCTTGTCCCATGGTTTTGCGGTGATTTTAGTGATAGATGTTGTGGGATAGTTATCAACGACCAATTTGATGGTGAAAATGTTGTAAGCATTGATCCAAAAAGCGAGTTTTTGATTTTTTGTCCACGAATTTTCAGGTGTTGTTGCTTCGAATTCCGCAATAATCGCATTTAGTTCACTTTTATTGGATTTGATATTCGCATAATTCACATGCCCCGAGCCTGTCACATATTTCGATAAAAAGACATTTAGTTTTTTGTATTCATGGATATTGAAACTTTCGACATCGTCTGTTTTAGCCATTGTTGTTTCTTCTAGCACCTTAGTCAATTGAGCGTCGCAAGATTTGTGTGATACCTACTGACATTGTGACGCATAGTAGAAGAACAGCCCAAAAATAAATCAGTCAGGAGATCAAGAGTACACACCAGCGC
>JBNKGN010000360.1:0-3400 GCA_050289845.1 Crocinitomicaceae bacterium
ATCGTCTATATCATCGTTTCCAGCTTGTCCACCGCCATTTCCAGTAATGTATGCTTTTTCGCCACAATCTTGCGAGTCGAAGTCAGGATTGCATTCCACTCCCTGGTATGTTGTTCCATCGGGTTCTGCTCGTTCCCAATCACCTGACGCTGGATTCCCTGAAACAGTCCAACCCAAATCGAGATCAAAATAATCGGAATATCCCGTTTCTAGTTGGTAGGTATACGGATTGTTTGCGACGTTTAATACTTGTCCTGGCAAACACAATGTGTGGTAGCCCCAAACGCCCACTGTTACGTCGTAGGTGTCTTCCAGGAATCCAGAAACGGTAAATTCTCCCAATCCATTTGTCGTTACTGTATTAGAGTATTGAAAATTGGAAATCATTACTTGTGCGTTTTGGATTGGATTGTTGTTTTCATCCACGACAAGTCCAGTTAAAGAGAATGTTTGGATCGGAACCAATTGAACGTCTAAGGTAACGGTTGCTCCGTTGGTAAGAACCACATTGGTAATCGTTTGAGAGACATAGCCTATTTTCGAGAATGTCACGTCGTATGTGCCACCAGTAGCCACTCCAGCAGAATAAGCTCCAGCGCCATCCGTATTGTCTGTTGTTCCGGTTGACACTAAATCTACCAACGCATTGTTAATAGGATTGGTTGTTGACGCATCTGTTACAATTCCTGCGATATAGGCAGCAGGCGTGTAGTTAGGAGCGAGCACGAAGAGTCCGTTTTCGATGTCACTAGCGATGATATTGCCCGAAGGTAAATACGGATAAACACCCCATGCACCGTTGAATCCATCTCCAGAAAATTGAGGAGAAGTATCGTAATTTCCAACCTCAATGAGGTTCGCTGGATCGGAAGCATCGTGAATCGTAATACCGTCACGGTAGTAGGAGGTAACCAAATAATCTCCTAAAACAAACGTATTGTGAGGAATAACGTCTTGTCCGGGACTTGATTGGATACGGTCCAATTCACTGATATTATTAATGTCACTTACATCGTAAGAAGCGATATAGGCATTGGAAACCTCGTCAGTTGTGTAGAGCGTGTTTCCATCATCAGATAACCAAACATTGTGGCTAAAAGTCGTTGGAGTGAACTGGGTTGCCATTGTTACGGTGTTGGATGGATCTGTAACGTCTACCACAACAAAAAATCCGTCGTTAATAGCTCCTCCCCACAAGGTATCACCGCGAACGAAGATGTCGTGCAAGTAGTAATCATTGTAACGTCCAAGTTCAATCGGGTTTAGAGGATCGGTATCGACATCCAAGATGATCGCACCACCGTTTCCGTTGTTGGCTCCACAAATGTAGGCATGTCCCTGTTCATCCATGAAGATGTTGTGCGCTGTCGTAAAAGGATAGGTAGATCCTGTGTACTGCGAAACGTTGGCACTACTCAAGGCACCTGGAAGTGGTGAGAGATCGATGATTTTCAATCCATTGTTCCCTTCGTTTGTGATGTAGGCGTAATCGCCCCAAACTTTCATGTCGCGCCAAATGGTTTGAGCGCCTGCGGTGTAGAATACCTCGACAGGGTTCGTTGGATCTGTCACATCGACGATGGAAGTTCCTGTTTGATTTCCAACAATTGCATATTCGTTTCCGAATTCATCGACATAGCCCCAAATATCGCTACAATCACCACGGTTTTGGGCATATTGTAATTGACCTTGAAAGCTTAAATTTAATTGAGCGTTTGCCGTTGCGGACAAGAGAATCGCCGCAAACAGCCAGAGAGTACGTTTTAACATTTTCTAGTTTTAGTTTAGCGTTCCCAAGGTAAGGAAAAAGTGTGAATTTTGGATTGTACCACAAATATTTCCTCGCTAAAGGTGAGGATTTTACATAAAATTGAAGCAATCGTTCTTTTCGTGTTGTTTCCAACTACGCGTCTTTCGTACGAAGCTAATTCTCTTCAATCTTCGTACAAACGCAGCCTGTTTTTTGTTGTGCGCAATTCATCCTGTAAGGCGTGTATCTTATGGAGCAAGTGGAAAATGGTGTCGATACCTTCATAATTAATCTCAAGTTCGTGGTGCATACGAATCATTTTTTCGATGTCGCTCGTTTTGTCTTCGTTTACGAAATGCGCTTGGTCTATTGTCACAATTTCGATCAAACCGTATTCGTTTAAATTGGTAAAGAAGGACATTTCCACCTCGTAATGCAGACACAATTGATGAAGAGGGATATAGTTCTCGAGACTCATGCTGATCGTAAATTTTGTAGTTGTTGAAATAATTCCTTTTCCTTAGCATTGAGCTTTGTTGGAAGGACTACGTTATAGGTGATGAAGAGGTCGCCAAATTCTCCTTCTTTTTTGTAAACAGGGAATCCTTTGCCTTTCAATTTTACTTTGGTGCCGCTTTGTGTTTCGGGAGCGATTTTTAGTTTCACTTTCCCGTTGAAGGTATCTACGGTGATATCTCCCCCCAGCATTGCCACGTACAAATCCAGATCGACGCTGTTGTAAAGATTGTTTCCTTCCCGTTTGAATTTGGAATGATTTTCTACTAAAAAACGAATATACAAGTCGCCTTTCGGACCGCCGTTGACGCCTTCACCTCCCTGTCCCTTGATTTTGATGACTTGTCCATTTTCGACACCAGCAGGGATGGTCAATCGAATGTTCTTACCGCCAATTGATAAGGTGCGTTTGTGCGTCGTGTAAACATCGTTTAAGTCCAATTGCAATTCGGCATTGAAATCTTGTCCACGATAGCGAACATTGCCTCCTTGTCTTCCACCGCCTCCAAACATGGATTCGAAGAAGTCGGAATAATCACTTTCTGAAAAACTCCCCGATGTCTGCCCGTGCCCACTTCGTTGTGATTGTCGTTGTTTTTGCGCTTTTTCCAACTCGTCCGCATGTTTCCAATCTTTTCCGTATTTGTCGTATTTTTTCCGACTTTCGGGATTACTTAAAACCTCGTTGGCTTCGTTTATTTCTTTGAATTTTTTCTCTGCATTTGGATCGTCTGGGTTTACATCTGGATGATACTTCCGAGCCAATTTCCGAAAGGCTTTTTTAATGGCGCTATCCGTGGCCGTTTTTTCAACTCCCAGGGTTTTGTAATAATCAATGAATGTCATTCAGATCTGGTCTTATGTTTTTGTTCGATTTCTCGGTAATTTTCTTCTTGCAAAATATCAATGCGCAACACAATTTTTACGCGAAAATGCTCGATTACAAGATACGGAAAGTTATCCAAATTGCAGGAGAGAATGGCAGGGAAATGAAGAGATTGAAGTGGAATTCCTTTTCGGGTATTAGATGCGGCGTTTTAATTTGATTTTTTCACGAAGCGAATGGTCTCAATCCCCTCATCGTGTATTATTTGAATCACATAAATGCCATCTTCTAAAGGTGAAACGTTGATC
>JBNKGN010000361.1:0-3390 GCA_050289845.1 Crocinitomicaceae bacterium
ATTGTCAACTGTTTTGATCAACCCTTTCAACACGGCGATTTCACGCAATCCAAGGTAATCGTTATAGATTTCGTAAATATCTTTCTCACCGTGTCCATCTTTACGATACGACGTCATATAACCGCGACGCCCATCAACTGTAGTGGTGTAGAAGATATCATCGTTCGTTGAATTGAAAGGATAGCCTAAATTGGTTCCCTCTACCCAAGTAGAATCATCGAGCATTTCACTTTTGAAAATGTCAAATCCACCGATACTTTTCGCTCCATTTGAAGAGAAGTATAGCGTTCGGTTGTCAACTGCGATAAACGGCGAATCTTCATCGTTTGGCGTATTAATTCCAGGTCCGAGATTTTTGGGACGTGACCATTTTCCATTATTCTTACGTTCCATTACATAGATGTCACGACCTCCGAATCCTCCTGATCGATCCGATACAAAGAAGAAACGTCTCTTGTCATGAGACATCATACAGTGCGTTTCCCAATCTTTCGAATTCACGTTTTTAATATCCAAAGGTTCGATGTCCTGGAATTTTGCATGATAGAAATCGGTCGTAAAAATATCACCGTTTCCAGTTGTATCTTGATACAAGTAAATTTTTCGTTCATCAGAACTCATTGAGATCGATGCTTCATTTCGCTGCGGCATACAGAATTCCAATTTTACGGGTTCTGTCCACGTAGAATCGAAATCCAAATAGCTGACATAAACGTCTTCTGGATATTGATTGATGGCCATATCGCGGTAGTCTTCCGTGGCATTGTTAGACCATGGGCGGCGTGATGTAAAATAAAGGGAAGATCCGTCCAGGGAAACTACAGGAGAATATTCAGGATATTGTGTATTGATTTCTGGACCGATATTTTTCAATACCACGTTCACTGGCGCTGCCATTTGGCGTTTCGCCTCTTCACATTGTTGTAAACGCAAATTCGTCACAGGCAATAATTCCGATTTTCCGCGAGAAACTTCTTTGAACTTATTGTAGTTCTCGATGGCTTTGTCAATTTCCTCGTTCAGATGATAGCATGTCGCCAAATGATAGAAAGCATCTGGAGGTGAGCTTGTTTCTCTGTGAGAGTACATGTCAAAATTTTGATTCACATCTTGAACTGCAAGTTGAAAATGAGGAATGGCTCCTTCATAATCTTTTCGAATTTCCAACATCAAAAATCCTTTGCGATAATGATAATTTGGATTTTGAGGATTTAATTCGAGCAAGCGATCTGCCAATATTTCTGAATAATACAAATACCCTTCTTGCATTAATGTAGAGTTTTGCATAACCAATTCAGGTTCTTTGGCTGTTTCTGCGATATCGCGCACCATTTTTTCAGTGATGGGTCCGCCTGGACCTTGTGCCAAAACTGGCGAGAGTAACAGTAAAAAAACAGCAATAGATGCAGTAATTTTCAATTTCATAGCAGTAAAATTTTCTATCATCATATCTGGTAGATACGTCATTAGGTGTATAATGTTACGGATTCTAACGACGATTCGCAAAAAAAAGTGAAATGTTTAAACACTGCACTCTTTTTTTTGAAGATATTTTGATCTATTATTTCTTAACGACGCGGAATTCTGTTCTACGATTTGCCTGGTGCTCTTCTTCAGAACAATCCGAAACAACATTGCCTTCACAGCCACAATCATTTACCAATTGCGATTCTCCATATCCTTTACCGTAAATGCGCTCAGGATTTGTGATGCGTTCTTTGATGTAGTCAGCGGAAGAAATAGCACGACGTTTTGATAATTTTAAGTTATATGCTTTTGATGCACGACAATCTGTGTGTGATCCCAATTCAATGCGGATTTCAGGATTTTCGTTCATTATCTTCACAATTTTGTCCAATTCAATCGCAGCATCTGGTCGGATATCCGATTTGTCCAGGTCAAAATAAATAGGATTCAAAGCGAATACCTGCCCGATATCGATTCCCACTTCCAATTTATTAATAAGGTAATCCAATTGGAGTTTCGCGAAGACACCTAGTACTGTATCAACTTTAAATGTTTGTGTTAAGTACTCTTTGTTCTCAACACGTACATCGAACTGAACGTTATCTCCTGGTTTTTTGTCTTTTAGAAGGTCTGACGTAAATGCGCCATTCGCATCCATGATGAATGAAGCTACTTCCGTGGTTGTTCCCGGTTCGAAAAGTGTCACCTTCGCTCCAGCTAATTTTTCGAGAGTTTCCACATCCGCGACAGTACCTGCTAATTCGAATTGACCTAGATAGAAGTTCTTTTCAATCTCTTCGTTTTCGCTATTACACAACGTAACGAAGTTTTCGGTGCCAATGACGTTTCCATTCTGGATGTATTGAATTTCGTAATCTTTACAACGTTTCAATGGAGCGAAGAAACGACCTTCATTTTTAATACGTGGATTGAGCAATTTGTCTTCTTCGAATTCACAATTCAAACAAACGATTTTCACGTCCATATCACTAGGGATAGGCGTACCGTCCAAATTCACAAATTGTCCTTTCAAAGAACTGATAGGGAAATTACCAAGGTAATCGTTTTGGATTTCGTAAATATCTTTTTCCCCATAACCGTCCTCACGGAACGAAGAAAGATATCCTCGAAGACCGTCAATCGTCGTTGTATAATAAATGTCGTCTCCCGTGGAGTTGATTGGGTAGCCCATGTTTGCTGGGGTTGACCAATTGTTGTCTTCGTCTCTAAAGGTTACGAAAACGTCAAACCCTCCCATACTTTTATCACCATTACTTGCGTAGTAAAGTGTTTTGTTGTTCACAGCAATAAACGGAGAATCTTCATCAAACGGAGTGTTGATTTCAGGTCCCATATTTTGCGCTTTACTCCACTCACCATTTGGCAAACGCGTCAAACGATAGATATCACGTCCACCGTAACCTCCTGGACGATCCGAAGAGAAGTATAAATACTGTCCGTCTGGCGTCATTGTACAATGCGTTTCCCAATAGTCTGTATTTACTTCGTTGTAGCGCAATTCTTCGATCTCGTCAAAGCGACCGTTGGCCATTAAATTGGAGAAGAAAATATCACCACCTCCCTTGCTGTCTTCATACACGAAGATTTTTCGCTCATCCGCACTTACAGAGATTGTTGCTTCGTTTAATGAGTCAACACAAAAAGCCAATTTGGTTGGCGCTGTCCATTCACCGTCGAAGTCAGTGTACGACACGTAGATGTCTTCTGGATAGTTGTTGAGCATTGGATCCCGAAATTTGTCCGAATTCCCTTTCTCCCAACCACGACGCGATGTGAAATACAGTGAATTTCCGTCTAAGGATACAACAGGAGCATAATCGGCATTAGGACCATTAACGACATTACCAATGTTTTTAACGATCGCACTCTTAGGATTGGAAGTTTCTCGTCTGGCTACTTGGA
>JBNKGN010000362.1:0-3383 GCA_050289845.1 Crocinitomicaceae bacterium
TTGGTTTTCACCAGCTCCGCAACGCGGTGACGGTCTTTTACTTTAGCACTGGAATCCTGCCAAAAATTCGAACTCAACAAAACAAGCATATCGCATCTTGAATCAATGGTATACAGTTCCAATCCGACATACCCTCCCATGGAGTGTCCGATCACGTGATATTTGCTGATTTTCTCTGCATCCAGAACCTCGCGAACAGCGATGGCCATCTCATGCATCGACGCTCCGTGTTCCAAGCGGCTCTCCCCATGACCGGGTAAATCGATGCGAATGGTTCTCCGTGATTTTTCCAAATGCAACGCATCCCACATCGATTGTGACTCTAAAAAACCGTGAAGCAACACAATCACAGGAAGATCGTGTTGCGTTCCCGTAACAATATAATGTAGCATTAGCTGTTCATCATGTCTTCAATCTCTTCCACTTCGATCGGAATTGTTCCCATCAAATTCTTCGGAGCTCCCGATTCTTGTACAACAAGATCATCCTCAATTCGAATTCCTAATTTTTCTTCTGGAATGTAAATTCCTGGTTCGCAAGTAAAAACCATTCCCGCTTGCATTGGCTGGTTCCAAGGACCAACATCATGCGTATCCAATCCTATGTAATGGGAGGTGCCGTGCATAAAGTACTTCTTGTACGCCGGCCAATTGGGATTTTGGTTTTTGATATCTGTTGCGTCAATCAATCCGAGTTGTACCAATTCCGCTTCCATCATTTTACCTACTTCTTTGTGGTATTCTGCTAGCATTGCCCCAGGAACGAGCAGTTGTTCGGCTCCTTTCTTTACGCGTAACACGGCATTGTAAACCGCTTTCTGACGTTCTGTGAAACGACCATTGACAGGGATACTCCGCGTCAAATCCGAAGCATAATTAGCGTATTCAGCTCCAACATCCAAAAGTAAAACATCGCCGTCTTTGCATTGCGCATTGTTCTCGATATAGTGCAGTACGCAAGCGTTCGCTCCAGAAGCTACAATCGGCGTGTATGCAAAACCTTTCGAGCGACTACGAATAAATTCGTGAAGTAATTCCGCTTCCAATTCGTATTCCCAAACACCTGGCTTGATGAATTTCAACAAACGTTCTACTCCAGCTTTGGTGATATCACATGCTTTCTGCATCAATTCCAACTCGATCGGATGCTTGATAGCACGGATCGCATGCATAATAGGGGCACTTCGCAATGTTTGATGCGCGGGATAATCGCTTTTTACTTTTTTAATGAAGCGATCTTCACGTGTTTCTACCTCTGTGTTCGCACGAAGATGTTCGTTGGTATTGAAATAAATGGATTTCGATTCGCTCATCAATTCTTTGAAAACCCGATCAAAATCAGCCAACCAGTATACTGTTTTAATGCCAGAAACTTCAAACGCCTGGTCTTTGTCCAATTTTGCACCTTCCCATACCGCAATATGGTCGTTGGTCTCACGTAAAAACAAAATTTCACGATGTTCGGGTTTGCTTGCGTGCGGTGCGATCACTAAAATACTTTCCTCCTGATCAACACCACTTAGATGTAAAATATCGCGGTGTTGTTGAAAGGGCATAGTACTATCTGCGCTAACGGGAAAAATATCATTGGAATTAAATACAGCAACAGCGTTCGGTTCCATGGCATTCACAAAACGTTCGCGGTTATGTATGTAAAGAGCTTTGTCTATTCGGTCGTATTTCATCGAAATTGTATTTACGAATTATTATCTCCTCGAAATTACAGTTTTGAAGGGAATCCAACGGTTTTACAGGACATTTTTTTAGAACGTAAATAGCTTACGTTCTTCCGATGGATATTTGCTTCAACAAAACAAGATAGTCATGATAGCAACCAACACAGTTTTTAATGTTCAGCGATTTTTATTCGAATCGAACGACACAGAAGTACTATTACAAGGCGTTTCCGTAAAAGGGGTGATGCATTACGAATCGGAGCTGCTTGTTTCACACACGCAATTGAATATGATTTTGAATTTATTGCAACGTCAGAATCCTGAAATTTCGGTCAACGACTATGTTGTGAGCGAACCCATGTACAACGGTGAAACCTTGTATTCAGGCAGCTTTAAGGAGTTATCGAATGTACATATTGAATTGGACGCGATCGCTACGGACCTTCCTTTGAAACAAATTCGTGCATAAACGTCTATATCGCCCAACGGATTTGCGAAACCTTTCGTTATTTTTTTCGTAGATTAGCTGTAACTTATGTAAAGTTTATATTGTTATAGATGCTCTACGTAAACCTTAATCTACGAAAATATGTTTAAGAAAGGTGTATTAATTATTGGAATTTCATCGTTTGTATTCTCTTCATGTATTGAGCACGAAGTAATTCCACCGCCTGAACCGAAGGTTGATCTCTACGCACACTTCTACGGTGTGATCAATGGAGCTCCTGTCGAATTGACCGAAAACGTGCTTGGTTATTTCAACGATTGTACAACGGCTAAGTATATTTTGCCTCCACCTGATTTTTCTTCTGCGGTATATTATTCAGAAATGAAATCTGCGCAAGTGGCTACTGCTGTAAAAATAGGAATGGGAAGTGTTAATTGGGACGCAACAATCGCAAACGAACCAACACTCAATTCTTTCAACGGATTCTTCGCTACCAACTTATTCCCCAACTTTTCCAATGATGCGATTCAGGGATTTGAATTTACGTATCGCGATGGTACAGGGCGTGAGTGGAAATCAAGCGAAACAAGTGTTAACTTCCAAGATGTTGAATTTACAGGTGTCGTTCAAGAATCCGACAATACTGGCGACTATTCAAAATTCGTTTGTAATTTTGATTGCTACGTATACAGCTTGCATCCAGACAGTCTTGCCTTAAATCCGCCAGTAATTCAATTGGACTCAATTAAAATTGAGGACGCAGTTTACGAGGGTTGGTTCCAACGTTAAACGAGCTACTGGCTGATCATATTTGCCGATAAGCAAGTGGATCAAAGCATCAAAATAGCGATCGTTGGGGATTATAACTTTACGTACAATTCTCATCACGCGACGAACCTCGCGATAGATCACTCTGCTCAATTTTTAGACATTGATGTCAGCTATTACTGGATCAAACATGCCGAATTCATTAAATTTCGACCGCAACAATTTGAAGAATACGATGCGATTTGGATTGCTCCTGGACCGATAAAAAATCCTTTCTTTTTACACGGTATCATCAAGGAAGTGATTTCGAAAAAAATGCCTGTCCTGATTACGGGTGAAGGCTATCGGACTTTAATTGATGTATTGATCCAAATGTATCAACTGAACCCAAAAGGCGAAAAACTGATCTCGGAGAATCTCGTGGAAGGGGAACAATTCGAAAAAATTCAATTGACACCGCATTCGGCAGCACTCATTAAACTCTATGAGAAT
>JBNKGN010000363.1:0-3379 GCA_050289845.1 Crocinitomicaceae bacterium
TGGTTGGGGGGCACTTGTTATACAAACGTCATTTTCAAGAACCAATTCAGTCATTTGAATTGGAAATGGGGGCATATCAGTTCATTTGTGCGGGGCTTAATTTTAATTATCACGTGCAAAATGAAGCGCGCACCTTTGGTGTAAAGCCTTTTATTGGATTTTCGATATATCATGCACAATTACTTTTTGGGTACAACGTATTTCGCAGTAATAAGAATCAAATCGACGTGCTTAAACATGCTTCATTAGAAGTGCGTTATGTTATTCCGATCATTTCCTTTGGGAAAGATGAAAGTAAGATGGTGAGAGATTACCGTCATTACCCAGGGATTACCATGATGCGATCGGACATTATTCTTCGGTAATTCCTGTAAAAATGAAAATGACCCCAAAAAAAAGAGGGGGTGTTGATAAAAAAGTGTTCTTTCTTCGTGTTTACCCCTTCGAAAAGATGTAGATTTGCAAAAAAAACTTTTTTATCATGGCAAATCAGCGAATGCAAGCGTACTACGATGTATTACATCGAACTCCAAAACCAAGCACTTTTGATGGTAAGATCTCAGAAATTTTTGGCGAAAGCGTATTTCACATTGAAGTGATGCGCGAGTATTTGCCAAGTGAAGCATACAAATCCATGCAAAAAGCAATCAACGACGGAACACGTTTGGATCGCGCGATGGCCGATCAAGTGGCTTCGGCGATGAAGGATTGGGCAATCACGAAAGGAGTGACCCATTACACGCACTGGTTTCAACCGTTAACAGGTTCTACAGCGGAAAAACACGATGCTTTCTTCAAACCAGTTGGTCCTGGTCAGGCAATCGAACGTTTTGACGGCGATTTGTTGGTGCAGCAGGAACCTGATGCTTCTTCTTTTCCGAATGGTGGAATTCGTAATACATTCGAAGCACGTGGATATACCGCTTGGGATCCTTCATCTCCTGCATTCGTTATCGATAAAACATTATGTATTCCTACCATCTTTATCGCGTACACAGGAGAAGCGCTCGATTACAAAATGCCCCTTCTAAAAGCGTTGCACGCAGTCAATGAATCTGCTGTGGATGTGTGCCGCTATTTTGATAAAAACGTCGACAAAGTAACCGCTACCCTCGGATGGGAACAAGAATACTTTTTGGTAGACAAAGCGTGGTTCAATGCACGTCCTGATTTGGTAATGACAGGTCGCGCATTGTTTGGTCATGCTTCCGCGAAAGGACAACAATTGGACGATCATTATTTTGGTTCGATTACGGCTCGTGTAACTGCATTTATGCGTGAATTCGAAACAGAAGCAATTCGATTGGGAATTCCAGTAACTACACGTCACAATGAAGTAGCGCCGAACCAATTCGAATGTGCACCTATCTTCGAAGAGTGCAACTTAGCAAACGATCACAACCTTTTGTTGATGGATCTTTTGGAAAAAGTAGCACGAAAACACGATTTCCGCATTTTGTTGCATGAAAAACCGTTTGCAGGAGTGAATGGATCAGGAAAGCACAACAACTGGTCCTTAAGTACAAATACAGGAGTGAATTTGTTGGCACCAGGAAAAAATCCTAAATCTAATTTGCAATTTTTGACCTTCTTTGTAAATACGATTAAAGCCATTCACGACAATGCAGACTTGTTAAGAGCAGCAATCGCCGGAGCAGGAAACGATCACCGTTTGGGAGCGAATGAGGCACCCCCAGCAATTATTTCTGCGTTTATTGGATCCCAACTCACCGCTTTGCTTGACAATCTTGAGAAGAACGTGAAAGCTGGAAAAATGACACCAGAAGACAAAACGGTTTTGAAATTGAATATTGGTAAAATTCCGCAAATTCTTTTGGATAATACCGATCGTAACCGTACGTCACCATTTGCTTTTACAGGAAATAAGTTTGAATTCCGTGCCGTAGGTTCTTCGGCAAACTGCTCGTCTGCAATGATTGTATTGAACACGATCATGGCGAAGCAATTGAAAGAATTTAAAGTTTCGGTAGATGCCCGCATTGCAAAAGGCGACGGAAAAGACGAAGCGATTTTGAAGGAATTACAGAAATTGATCAAAGAATCGAAGAAGATCCGATTCGAAGGAAATGGATACGGTGATGCTTGGGTGAAAGAAGCAGAAAAACGTGGTTTGAGCAATTTGAAAGATACACCACGTGCCTTGCAAGTATGGAGCAATAAGAAAGTACACCAATTGTTCGACGAAATGGATGTATTGACACCGCGCGAATTGGCTGCACGTCAAGAAATCGAATTCGAGAACTACGTAATGAAGTTACAAATTGAAGCACGTGTGACGGATGAAATGGTGCAAAACTTTATCATTCCAGCGGCTGTTGAATATCAAAACAAGTTGATCTCGAATGTTACTGGTTTGATGAATATTCTCGGAGCTACTGCAGGCAAGAAAGCTGCGGCAGGTCAAGTTGCGATTATCGAAAAGATCTCCGAACACATGAACAAAATGAATGCTGCCGAATCGAAAATGTTAGTGGCACGCAAAGCAGCGAATCAAATAGAAGACATGGAAGAGCGAGCTATTGCATACTGCGATACCGTAAAAATTCACTTTGATGAAATTCGCTACAACGTAGATAAATTGGAACACCTTATCGATGACGAGGAATGGCGTTTGCCAAAATTCCGTGAGATGTTGTTTACACGTTAATTAGGGATAGAAAATTATCAGATGAAAGGTCGTTGGCAACAACGGCCTTTTTTCGTTGAGCATGAAAGGGAACCACCAGACTTTCGGTGGCATTGTTTTCCATTACTCAGGGAGCCTCGTATGCTCCTGCATCAGGGTTGGTGATACTTCGAGGTGTGTTTTCGATATCAGCACCACTTGTACTTAAATTTTGCACTTGATAAAAGGGATTTCCTGCGCCGTTTAATGGCGAAGAAGCGGGCCACGTATAATCCATCAATTCTAAATCAGCAAACTGCGGATTGGCATTCCAAAGGATGTTGGAATAAAAGGGATCAGTGAATTGCGTGGCACTTTTAATCACATTGTGGTCAATCAAGAAGTTTTTCGTTCCCAAGTTGCTAGTGTCCATCGCAATTTCGAAATCGCCATAACCATACAATACGCTATTGGTAATGGTCCCTTCGTAAATGTGCCCCACGGTATCGTCGTAATAATTGGTGATTCCCACGGCAGCAGAAACATTATCGCCATTTCCATAGCTCAATAAATGACAGTGATTGAAGTTGAAATCACCACCGCGCAGAACCAATAATGCGTGAATACCATTGTCAGAAATGATGCAGTTTTCCGCTTTAACCTTCGCTCCATCGAAAATAAAGGTCCCGTAGCGCGAACAGTTTTGAATTATCGTATTACTCAGAGCAAGGGTGTAGCCCGAATTTCCTGGAT
>JBNKGN010000364.1:0-3375 GCA_050289845.1 Crocinitomicaceae bacterium
AAAAAGGACTGCACTGCGAAAACATTTCGTCCGAATACGGCATGACGGAATTACTCTCTCAGGGCTACAGTCACGCCGAAGGAATTTTCTATCCTGGAATTACCATGAAAGTTCTGGTGCGCGAAGTCAATGATCCCTACGCGTATTGCGATCTAGGAAAAACTGGCGGTATCAATATTGTCGATCTAGCAAACCTGTACAGCTGTGCCTTCATTGAAACCCAAGATTTGGGGAAAATGCACGAAAATGGCTTCGAAATTATGGGACGCTTCGATCACTCGGATATTCGCGGGTGCAACTTGTTGGTAGGATAAACTTTCTTTTTTGTGAAATTTCCCATCGAATTTCATCTGTTCTAAAAGAGCTTATGAAAATCACAACAACACTCCTTCTACTTTTTCTTATTCCTCATCTTCACGCACAGGCGCCACTTCAGTCAGAGAAATACAATGTCCTTTTAGACAGTTCCATTTTTAATGCAACATCCGCAGATCAATTCGAACAATTGCTCAACGAAGAAATCGCTTCGATTCAATTTGTTTCTCTTTTACCCAAACTAATTGGCGATAGCATTCGTGACTCCACTGGCAATTGGGTTCAGGGCAAACGCTATCGATTTCAATCCATTTTCGAAGACTCGACCGTTAATCTCCAATTGATAAAAAACAGGAAAACAATCCATCATCACGACGTAAAAAAGTTAATGACGATCTTGTATACGTACAAAGAAAGTATGATTTTGGGAGCCTGCTATCAACCAAGGCATGGCATTCGCTTTTTAGACCGCTACGGCAAAGACCTTTGTTTTATTGAAGTCTGTTTCGAATGCGACAATCTCCAGGCTACGAAATCTGCTCATTTGAAAGGATTGGACAGCGATCAATACATCCGTCTACAACAAATGTTTACGAAATATATGGGAGACTATTTGTTCGTGTATGATACACGTCGTTGACTGAAAACATTCTCCGATGAGGATTAAAACTGCTTTTGATCTCCGTAAAGAAATCCAAGCAATTCCGTACATTTACACCATGGATACGCAATCGATAGTAATTCTTATTGCCATTGGAATAGGAGCTGGAATGTTGAGCGGTTTTGTAGGTGTAGGTGGTGGCGTGGTCATTGTACCCGCGTTAATGTACGCTTTCAGTATGTCGCAATACGAAGCACAGGGAACCAGTTTGTTCGTTCTCTTGCTACCCGTTGGAATTTTAGCCGTTCAAAATTATTGGAAATCCGGCAATGTCAACTGGAGTTTTGGACTAATCATCGCGTTAACCTTCGTGATCGGAGGCTATATTGGTTCTAAGATTGCATTGCGCATCAACCCAGCGATCGTGAAACTCGTTTTTGGAATTCTCATGGCGTATGTTTCGATTAAAATGATCGCCACGGGTGTTAAATCCCTGAACAATGATTTCTAAATTGCACGAACATATTCGATCTTCAGCAAAAGCCCTTTACACCAAGGTAAAAGGGTATCGTGAGCACATTCATGCGCATCCTGAATTGTCGTATGAAGAGCATGAAACCATGCAATTTGTTTCTAGCGTACTAACACAATTGGGGATTCCCCATTCCACTGGCGTTGGAGGGACAGGTATTGTCGCAATTATTCGAGGAACGCACCACACGGAAGGGCAATCGTGTGTCGCACTTCGGGCAGATCTGGACGCGTTACCCATTCATGAGGCAAATGATGTACCCTATAAATCGATTGTTGATGGTGTTATGCATGCGTGCGGACACGATGTCCATACCTCGGTTCTTTTGGGAGCTGCAGAAATCCTAAACGAAATACGCAACGATTTGCCACAACCAGTGAAGCTCATTTTCCAACCTGGAGAAGAAAAAAACCCTGGCGGCGCAACGTATATGATTCGCGATGGTGCGCTGGAGAACCCAAAAGTTGATCGGATCTTTGCCTTACATGTTTTTCCAGACATGGAAGTTGGAAATGTAGGATTTAAAGAAGGGCTGTACATGGCTTCCTGCGATGAAATTCACCTGACGATTCACGGTAAAGGTGGACACGGCGCCACCCCGCATCAATGTATCGACCCAATATTTGTGGGAGCAGAAATCGTTACCTCTTTGCAGCAAATTGTGAGTCGTAAATGCGACCCCAAAACACCATGCGTACTTTCCTTTGGACACTTTGAAGCTTTGGGAGCAACAAATGTGATTCCGAGCGAAGCCAAATTGAAAGGTACGTTCCGAACCATGAACGAACCATGGCGTGAAGAAGCGCTTCAACTCATTGAAAATAGTATTCAACATATTGCTGCGGCATCAGGGGCAACGGTAACTTTAGAAATCAGTCGAGGCTATCCTTATCTGGAGAATCATCCGGAAACGACTGCAGCGATGCGAGAAATAGCGCAAGAACATTTGGGAAATTCACGTGTGGAAGCCTTACCGATTCGATTAACCGCGGAAGATTTCTCGTATTACTCACAAGAAGTGCCTGCCTGCTTTTTCCGATTGGGTGTTCGTAATGAAGCCAAGGGAATCACGTTTGGCGTGCATCACCCGAAATTTGATATCGATCCAGAAGCACTTATCGTTGGAATGGAAATGATGGCGTTGGCACCATTCAGCAATCAATGAAAACACAATTGATCATAGCGTTTTTGGGGATTTTTCTGCTTTCTGCTTGCAACAAAGTGCAGCACACGGCGAAAACATTGGATGGCACCTGGAAGATTTACAGTTATGCCCAAACGATAAGTGGTGGGTTTGTCCACTATTATGAAACCGAAGGAACGATCACCTTCACTACACGGGATGACGGCACTTTCGATTATCAGGAAGATTACACGTATTACACTGCAACGGACACCATTCATTCCACACGAAAAGGAACGGGTATTTTGAACGGAAAGAAAATCCGCAATTACGATTTGACCTTCACAGATCCAGCAGGAATTGTTTTAGAAGGCTGTCAGATTCGGGTGCTTACCAAAGACGATCTCAAAATACAACATCAGGAGTCATCGGGGGGACACACCTACGTGTTATACAAGGACTAATTCGCCATTTCACTCATAAATTTGATGCGCATCAAGCGTAGTTCCTCCTCGGAATAATCACCATCGAATTCATCATAAGCCGCACGAAGATCATCGGTTTCCGCTTCGGAAAAATAATCGTAGATCTCTTCCTGGTTGTCTTCATCGAGAATATCATCAATGTAATAATTGATATTAACGCGGGTTCCAGAAGAGACAATCGCTTCAATTTCATCGATAATTTCATCCACAGATTTTCCCTGCGCCTGACCAATGTCTTCCAAAGGCAATTTACGATCGATATTCTGAATCAATTTCACTTTCAATCCCGATTTGTTTACGACGGATTTTACGACCATAT
>JBNKGN010000365.1:0-3373 GCA_050289845.1 Crocinitomicaceae bacterium
TGGTGTCGACAACTTTTCCTGAAAAAAAGACTTGTTCGCAATCTTGAGCGAAACCGAATGTTGCAATAAATGCAAAGACTATGGTAATTTTTGTTTTGATAGGATCGAATTTACAAAAATAGTACCGCTTTGGGATGTACAAGT
The DNA here is from genome assembly GCA_050289845.1 of Crocinitomicaceae bacterium. Lineage (GTDB taxonomy): Bacteria > Bacteroidota > Bacteroidia > Flavobacteriales_D > Crocinitomicaceae > UBA4466. The sequence continues at coordinate 145 of JBNKGN010000365.1, forward strand.
GATTAACAAATGTTAAATCAATCAGTTTACAAATGTAATTACTATTGTAAACCGAAAAGGTACAATTGTAAACAAGGATAAATCCTGATTTAGTTGTAATTTTGCACTATGAAACGGGTTGTAGTAGGATTATCAGGAGGTGTCGATTCCAGTGTGGCAGCGTATCTCTTGCAGCAAGAAGGATACGAGGTTATCGGGATGTTTATGAAGAACTGGCACGATGAATCTGTAACGCTTTCTGACGATTGTCCATGGATTGATGATTCCAATGATGCTTTATTGATTGCCCAGCAGTTAGGGATTCCTTTTCAGGTGATTGATCTGAGTAAGGATTACAAAGAACGTATCGTAGATTATATGTTTCGTGAATATCAATCTGGTAGAACACCGAACCCGGATGTTCTGTGTAATCGAGAGATTAAATTTGATGTATTTCTTAAGGCTGCAATGGAGCTTGGTGCCGATTATGTGGCTACAGGCCATTATTGCCGGAAGACAGTACACGAAGACGGAAGTTTCGGGCTTCTTGCAGGAAAAGATCCCAACAAGGATCAATCGTATTTTCTTTGTCAACTTAATCAAGAGCAACTTTCGAAGGCGCTCTTCCCTATTGGCGAACTCTTGAAACCAGAGGTGCGGGCCATTGCTCAAGAGATTGGATTGGTAACGGCAGACAAAAAAGATTCGCAAGGTCTGTGTTTTGTTGGGAAGATCAGTTTACCTACGTTTTTACAGCAACAATTAACTCCTAAAGAAGGTGTGATTGTTGAAGTTCCTGAAGATTTACCGCTGTTCGAATCGTACAATGAACTGAAGGTGTCTGAAGAGAACGTGGTGGCACTGTCCGATCCGTTTGAGTTTGAGATCTCTCAAGGAATTCCCGTGGCGAAACATCAGGGTGCGCACTATTATACTATTGGTCAACGCAAGGGATTGCACATCGGAGGAAGACCAAATCCTTCTTTTGTGATAGGGCTAGATGTGACGACAAACACCGTTTATACGGGGCAATTGGATTCGCATCCAGGATTAAATCGTTGGGCGCTCAAGATTGAAAAGGAAGATGTGCATTTCGTTAGTAGTCAATACGATGTGCATCGAATGAATGGATTGACGTGCGATGTACGTATACGTTACCGCCAACCTTTGCAGAGAGGACGCATTGTGGTACGTGAAGAGGGTATCTATGTGTTGTTTGAAAAGCGGCAACGTGGCGTTACTCCAGGACAATTTGCAGCGTTCTATGTGGATGAGGAATTGATTGCTTCAGGGATTATTGCGCATTAGGATGTAATTCGTCGAAGGTATCATCTTCGTAAATCAATACAATTTTTTTTAAGCGTTTGTTGTTGCTTTGAACGTGGATCTGTTCCGTGGCTTTGGGTTCTCTGGCTGGTGAAGTTGTGTCAGTGTTGGTGTTGCCTTGAAAGTCCCCTTCTCTTGTTTCGCCTGTTATGAGCCAAGAGGCGTTGACTTTAGGGTATGCTTCAATGACTTTTGCAAGGAAATCAAGACTGGGATTGTTGCGTCCGCTAAGAATGTGGCTTAGATTGGAACGTTTCACATCAATTTTAGCGGCAAAATCTGAAGCGGAGAGATTTCCCGACTTCATTATCATCTTGATGCGATCTTGTATTAACATTTGTAAACAGTACTAATTTCTACAAATGTAACAATAATTTACATAAAAAAGTCCAGGCGCTCGAAGGTTGTCGAGATACCTGGACTGTACTACGTGTGTATGTTTTCTAGTTCAACGAAAAGAAGATAGAGCCAGAAGTAGTATCCTCACTGTTCTCCCCTCTTTTTACCATATCCATTAATTTGGCAACTTCAAAAATGGATAAATTACTTTGAACTCCTTGTAACTTATGCTGCGATAATTTGTACTTCGCTTGTTTAATTCTGTTGTTAATCATATCTATAGCTGTTGTTTGCATCTTGTAAATTGTTTCAAAATCTGAACTCATTTACGGCAGCGTTTCAGTTATAGTTACGATTTATTTCAAAAAAAATTAAATATGTAAACACTCTATTTAATTTTTGAATTTAAATAGATAGGTTTAAAACAATGATCTATAGATAAATAAGTATGTTTTTACAAAAGGATAAAAAAATCACCTTTTTTCCATCAATGGATAAATTAAATGCTCTAGACCATTAATTTTTATCTCTAAAACGAGTGCTAATTGCCTTCCTAACTTGCCATTTGGGAAGCCTTTTTGCTTGTACCAAACAAGATATGCTTCCGGTAATTGGATCAAATAACGACCTGCATACTTGCCATAGTGCATTTTTGCATTGGCCAATTCCACTAATTCGTGCTTTTGCATGTGAAGGTTTAAACGGCTCTCGCGGGAATTCGCACCAGTGCCTCTAGAAAATAGTCCCAGAACTTCTGAACTGAAGAAATTTGACATTTTTCGTCTGGCGAATGTGCTGCGCGTATGTTAGGTCCGAAAGAAATCATATCCACTTCAGGAAGGTGTTTCAATAAAATCCCACATTCCAATCCTGCGTGACATGCCTTGATTTGTGGTTCTTCCTTGAATTGTTCACGGTACAGTCCAGCCATTAGCGTTAAAATTTCCGAATCTGGATTGGGTTGCCATCCTGGGTAATCTCCTGTTTGCACAACGCCACAGCCCATCAATTCAAAAGCGCCACGAATTGTATTTGCAACATCGTCTTTGCCCGACTCTACACTACTGCGTTGTAGTGATTGCGTGACAAATTTTCCTTCACCGAGAATGACCCGCGCTAGGCTGGAAGATGTTTCTACCAGTCCTTCGATATCCGGACTCATGCGGAAAACGCCATTGTGTACGCTATAAATAGTGTTGAGAATTTTGTGGTACTCCTCTTTTGACACGGCTTTGCCTGCGTTGCTGCTAGATTCTTCCAAAGAAAATACCAAAGAAGTTTCAATTTTAGCGTATTCGTGTTGAATGGTAGCTGCAATTCTTTCAAATTCATGACGGAACTGGGCTAACGCTTCTTTTGGCACAGCCATATGTGCTACGGACTCTCTCGGGATCGCGTTACGTAAACTTCCTCCGTCAATACTGATAAGTTGGTGCGGTACTACCGAAAACAAATGATATAACACGCGATTCATCATTTTGTTTGCGTTGCCTCTCCCCTTGTCAATGTCCATTCCTGAGTGTCCACCCAATAAACCTTTCACTTTTAGTTGCAGTAAAACACTTTCTGAAGCGAGAGCTTCTTC
>JBNKGN010000366.1:0-3368 GCA_050289845.1 Crocinitomicaceae bacterium
CTCACGCAAAATTCCCTCAAAGCAGGAACACTGATTGAGATTATCTGTCTCTCGATACTGATGGCGGCCAATTACAAAAGTCTTCAGCAAGAAAAGGAAGCTGCACAAGCATTATTACTCCTTGAATTAGAGGAAAAAAACCGCATTTCGCAAGAAATCAACGAACGACTCGAAAATGAGGTCGCTGAACGAACCGAACAGATTGAATCGCAGCGCGCACTTTTATCCACAAAAAACAATGATCTGTTGGCAAGTATCAAATATGCGCAGCGTATCCAAAATGCCATTCTACCAAGCGATTTAAAATTCAAACACATTCTACCAGAGTCATTTGTGTTTTTCTGCCCGAAAGATATTGTCAGCGGTGACTTCTATTGGATTGAAGAAATTCAAACCACAAACAATCATTCGGATCAACTTGTCGTTTATGCCACCGCGGATTGTACGGGACATGGAGTTCCTGGGGCTTTCGTGAGTATTGTTTGCAACAACTTATTACGCCTGGGAAAAACGCAGCCACACGTGAACACACCTGGCGAGGCTCTCGATTTCATCGATCTTGAAATCAATCAATTGTTGAATTCCGATTATAGCGATGAGGCCATCCGCGATGGAATGGACGTTTCCATGTGCGCAATAGATTCAAAAAAACGCATGTTGTATTTCGCTGGAGCAAAGAGCGGAATCATACTGATAAGAAACGGTGAAATCATCGAGTTTAAAGGCAATCGAAATTCTATTGGATATGACCTAAACCATCCGAAAGAATCTTTCACGACACACGAAATTCCACTCGAAAAAAAAGATGTAATCTATTCTTTCACCGATGGATTCGTGGATCAGTTCGGTGGACCAAAGGGAAAAAAATTCATGTTGAAACGCCTGAAAATGCTCTTGCGATCCGTTGCACATTTACCAATGGAAGATCAACACAACGCTATCGAAGACGAATTCCGCCTCTGGAAAGGAGATTTGGAACAAGTAGACGACGTACTCTTAATCGGTGTTCGCATCTAATTCAATTGCTTTTGGCATCTTTGCAGCATGAGATTGCTTTCGATACTAATCCTAATTGTCACACTCTTCAATGGGTGTTCCAATGATACATCCCCAACATCCGATTCCCAAAAAGACGATTGGAAACCCGTTTCTATTGAGTTCGCTAAGAATTTCAATCTCAAACGTTCAGGAGATCGATTCCTATTGGAATTGTACCAACCAGGGACAACGGAAGTGATCCAAACGGAAATTCTTGACCCGAGTAAAACAAAAAAAATTATCAGTCTTACCGCCACTTTGAACGGCATGCTATGCTTGTTAAACGAGCGCGACCGTATCATCGGTGTTTCATCGATAGATTATCTCTACGATCCCGTTTTAGTAAAACGCGTGAAATCTGGCAAAATCGCACAATTTGGGGATGCCACTCAATTGTCTTTGGAGAAGATTGTCAAAGCACAACCGAATGTGATTCTTTACGACATAATCAGCGATAAATTTCCCAATCAAGAAAAACTGGATCGATTAGGCATTCGCGTTCTACCTATTTACGACTGGAGGGAAAATCATCCCTTAGCGAAGGCTGAATGGATCAAAGTAGTCGGAGCGTTGTCGGGCAAATACGACGAAGCCTGTGAACTTTACAATGAAATTGTGACGAATTACAAAACATTAAAAGCGGATTCTAAAGGAGAAACGACGCCGACAGTGATTTGCGGTAATCTGATAGGCGATTACTGGTACACGCCTGGTGGTGACAACTATTTCGCGATGTTAATCAAAGACGCTGGAGCCAATTATCGCTACAAAGACAGTAAAGGAAGTGCTAGCTTGTCGCTTTCTTTGGAGCAAATATTAAAAGACAATAGTGAAACAGATATTTGGCTAAATCCTGGAATGATTGAGAAAAAACAAATTCTACAATTGAATCCACATGCTCGATTGTTGAAAGCCTGGGAGTCGAAAACTTTCTGTTACTCAGGAAAAATGAACAAGTTTTGGGAATTAAGTGCAGCACGTCCCGATTTGGTACTTAACGATTTAATTCACGTTTTTCATCCAGAAATCGACTCCAATTACACGTTTGAATATTACGGTCCAATCAGAGAATGAACACATCGCGAAAAAATAGCTTGTTCTTGCTCGGCATGTTTGTCTTGCTGCCGATATTATTAATCGTACACCTTTACACGGGACCGATAGAACTCTCTTTCTCCGATTTTTGGAATTCGATTGTTGCATTCGACGAAAATGAAATGGCACATGTCGTGATTCGAGAACTTCGCTTTCCCCGCATGTTAACCGCCACACTCGCAGGTGCTGGACTCTCCATCGCAGGACTATTAATGCAAACTTTATTCAACAATCCTCTGGCGGGTCCCTACGTGCTGGGTATTAACTCTGGAGCGAGTTTGTTCGTCGCTTTTGCGCTAATGACAGGAGTACCTCTTTTCGCCAGTGATCTCGGTCTTGCGGCAAATGCACTCATCGGAGCTTTTCTTTTTGGAACGCTTATTTTGCTCTTTTCAACCTTTGTGCGACAACAAATCTCCCTGCTTCTGATCGGTTTGATGCTTGGAAGTTTCACCGCTGCGATAGTATCTATTCTGCAATCCGTTAGTGGTATGCAGGAATTGAAATTGTTCACTTTGTGGGCGATGGGATCTTTGCAAAAAATAACACTGGAACAGCTTCCTATTCTTGTCGTTAGTTTTGTTGTCACAATGCTCGGAGCGCTATTGGTCGTCAAACCACTCAACCTCCTTGTTTTAGGGACGCATGAAGCCGCATTGTTAGGCGTTCGGTTGAAAAGGGTACGATTACTAATTATTTTGATAACGGCCTTGATCACTGGCGTTGTCACCGCTTTTTGTGGACCGATTGCATTTATCGGATTGGCGATCCCCAATCTGGTTCGCATCGTGATGAAAACCCAAAATCACCGATTGTTGATCATCGCAAGCGCATTATGTGGTGCTATTTTCCTCGTACTTTGCGACATTGTCGTGCAAGCCATCGAATCGTCTTTTACGATTCCAATCAACGCGTTCACATCGCTTATTGGTGCACCGTTCGTTATTTTACTTGTAATACGTAGACTCCGATGATTACTACAAAAAACTTACAAATCGGCTACAATTCACCCCTGTTGGACGTGGACAATTTCACGTTGACATCAGGCGTTTACATTCTCGTCGGAAAGAACGGTTCAGGGAAATCTACGTTTTTAAAAACACTAACGGGTCAGTTATCCCCCGTTTCAGGGACCGTTTCGGTTCAGAATAAAGATATCACAACCCTTACCAACGCTTCTCTACCCAAAACGGTTGCTTTCGTAGCCTCCCACTTCCCTCTGGTTGATTTCCTTA
>JBNKGN010000367.1:0-3355 GCA_050289845.1 Crocinitomicaceae bacterium
GTAGCCGCGATTAGATGCGCTCAATTGGGGATGAAAACAGCCCTTATTGAAAAGTACGACACCTTGGGAGGTACCTGTTTGAACGTTGGATGTATTCCTTCCAAAGCACTTCTCGACTCATCCGAGCATTACCACAATGCAACGCACAATTTCAAAACACACGGAATTGATGTTACCGATGTCAAAGCCAATATTGAGCAAATGATTCAACGCAAGAACGATGTTGTGTCACAAACATGCTCCGGAGTTAAATTCCTTATGGACAAAAACAAGGTGGAAGTACACCATGGTATGGGTTCATTTGTGGACAAAAACACCATTAAGGTAACCGATAAAGATGGTAAGGAAACGACACTTACAACGAAAAACGTCATTATTGCTACGGGATCAAAACCGAATTTCTTTCCAGGAATGGAGCCGGATAAAAAACGCATTATTACTTCAACAGAAGCATTAAATCTGAAAGAAATCCCAGGGAAAATGCTCGTGATTGGAGGTGGTGTGATTGGTTTGGAACTCGGTTCTGTCTTCGGACGTCTTGGAAGCCAAATTGAAGTCGTTGAATTTGCCGATCGCATTATTCCAACGATGGACGGCACTATGTCGAAGGAATTGACCAAAGTTTTGAAAAAAGAAGGGTTCAAATTTCATCTTGAACACCGCGTTCAAAAAGTAGAAAACACAGGCAAAGGAGTAAAATTAACCGCGCTGAACAAAAAAGGCGAAGAAGTTTCCATGGAAGCTGATTATTGTCTCGTTGCAGTTGGACGTAAACCATTTACACAAGGTTTGGGACTTGAAAATGCCGGAGTGAAATTAAACGAACGTGGTCAGGTAGCGGTTAACGAACATTTGCAAACAAATGTACCTAACATTTACGCCATTGGTGATGTCATTCAAGGAGCAATGTTGGCTCATAAAGCTGAAGAAGAAGGTGTATTCGTTGCCGAGTTATTGGCGGGACAGAAGCCACATATCAATTATAATTTGATCCCTGGAGTTGTATACACGTGGCCAGAGGTTGCTGCCGTTGGAAAAACTGAAGAGGAACTCAAAGCTGAAGGGCGCGCAATTAAAATTGGAAATTTCCCAGTCAAAGCGCTTGGACGAGCTCGTGCAAGTATGGATACGCTTGGAACGGTAAAAATCATCGCGGACAAAGAAACCGACGAAGTACTCGGTGTTCACATGATTACCGCTCGTGCAGCAGACCTAATCATGGAAGCAGTAACAGCGATGGAGTATCGAGCTTCAGCAGAAGATATGGCACGCATCTGTCACCCGCACCCTACATATTCGGAAGCAGTGAAAGAAGCAGCATTGGCAGCGTTCGAGGATCGCGCATTGCATGTCTAATAGAAAATAATAGCATTGAAAAGCGGTTGAGTATTCAATCGCTTTTTTTTGATTTGATCTTATGTAAAACGCACGAGCAACAATAAGCCAATCGTGATAACCGCTGGAAGTGTCTGCACAAAAAATATTTTCTTCGAAGCCGACCACGCCCCATACAATCCTGCGACTGCTACACATGCCAGAAAGAAAAGCGCCACGTTACCTTTCCAAAAAGCATCTTCAATAAAGAAGGACCAAATCAATCCTGCAGCCAAAAAACCGTTGTATAATCCCTGATTTGCCGCCATAGCTTTTGTTTTTGGAAACATTTCTTTGGAAAACTGCCGAAATATTTTTGGACCACGTGTTTCCCATGCGAACATTTCGAACCATAAAATATATAGGTGAATCCCTGCGATCAATCCGATTCCGATAGACACTGCTATTTCCATCAATTCTGTGTTTAAGTAACAAGTTAAAACGCTAAAATTACTTGAAAAATTCTAGGAAATCGGCGTATTACGCTTCTACTTCAAGCAAAAATGCAACATACCGTATTTATACGTATCAATGCGCACATATACGGTATTTATTACCATCTTCATCCTTACTGATGAGATTATCGTATTTTTAACTTTCCACTGTAATTCAGAATATTGCAAGAATCCTAAAATGAACCCGAAAATTTGTATTTCATACAGCAGTAAGGACGCTTCCTATTTTCAGGAATTCGTGAAAATATTAAACGGATTAGAGCACGCAGGACTCATTTCTTCCTGGACAGATCAAAAACTTGTTCTCGGACAGGATTGGAACGACGAAATCCAAAATGAATTCAAATCTTCCGACATTTATATTCTCTTGTTGAGTTCGGATTTTTTCAGTTCGTCATACATTAATACAATTGAAACAAAAATTGCCTTAAAAGGGGAAGAATCCGGAGCGATCATATTGCCAATATTTTTGCGCCAATGTGATTTCCAAGGGCACAAATGGCTCTCAGGTAGACACGGCGCGCCAAAAGGACGTTGGGTTTCCGATTTTCAAACGCCTGAGGAAAAAGACGAAATAAACGATTTATTGTCCAAAGCCATACGTGGTGCAATTGATCATTTTATTGCCAAAAAACAATCCGACAATAAAATCTACTTCGGAATTTCGAACAACATGAAATTGTCGCGAGAACGCACGCGGATCAACTATGCACTGAACCGCTACGAAGAAAATAGTGAGGAAATCTGTTTTTCCATAGGCCCAACTCCCGACGAATACGAAAGTTTGCTTGATTTGGAAGAAGCAGAATTTAAGACAACTGTATTCGAACACCTTCAGTCAACCGACGTATTTATTCTCCTCCTGGATGAACGCGATGAGTATTGCGCGTGGCAATTGGAAGCGATTGAAAACTACCACAAAGATCACGGTCTCGAAAGTATTCTTCGCATTTTTCTATTTCACAATGTCCCTGAACAAGGATCTGAATTTCACCAGAAAGTAGCACAATTCGTAAGCAAGAACAAGGAGCGCGTACTTTATCAGTTTTGCGACAACTCCGCCGACATGTCACGAATTATCACGGAGGAACTTGAAGAGGTTTTTGAAGAAGCGCAAGAAAATGAGCTACCTTCCAATGAAAAAAAGCGCATCACCTTTTTCTTCGACCCAGAAGACGCCCGAAATCTATTCAAATGGAAAATCAAGCAGCGTTTGGATGAAGACGACGAAATAGACGTCATCACCCGTCCTGATGCCAAGAAGATATCTATTACCAAAGAAATGCTCTCAGAAAGTAGCGGTGTTGCTTTGTATTATGGGCATGCCAATCACAATTGGTTTGATACCATTCAAGTTTATCTTCGGAAGTTTTTTGTAAATGAGAAGCGTATCGATCCTCGTATCGTATTTATCGATGAGCCTGATGTTGATGTCAAAGACCAAATGTTCGTGAATCGAGACCTTTTGAACAACAATACGCATCGCGAAGTATGCATTCTTTTAAACCAGGAACAAGCCGCCAAGG
>JBNKGN010000368.1:0-3349 GCA_050289845.1 Crocinitomicaceae bacterium
TACAAAGAACGGGAACGCATTGCAGACAATTTCACCATTTCGAACACCATTCCGAGCAATTTATAGTAGCCTATATTGGGCAGATCTACCGTTCAATCAGCGAACAGTCGTTATGATAACGCATTCGTTACTTTTCAATCAACTTCAATTCGAGCAAAAGATACACTTCCAATGGAAATCAGCATTCTTTCAAATAACAAAAACGCCAACCTTCCGAAGAAAATTGGCGTTTTAACGTAGGAAGAATTTTACTCTCTAATGAACTGTTAAACTATTCTTTATTTCTTCCCAACGACTCTTAGACTCCAAGTCTTCAGAGCTACCTAACACAATAAAGATTCGTTGTAAAGATACCTGCGTATGATAGTTTAAACAGTCGATTGCGATTAAAAATGGGCGCAACTTCACCTCTCCATGTTCGTATAAAAAACGGAATACTCAAAACAAACTACCATTCAATTAAGATGGGCAGCCGTTGATTTCTTTCCAACGGATTTCTCACTATACAGGTCTACCGAAAAAACGCATTAAAATTTTCTTTTTAATTTCCTGTTTCCCCGAATGAGGAGCGATCGTATTTGTACACTTTTACGAGAAGCATGGATCCATTGGTCTCGTCTATCCCTCGCTTTGGGGATGCTGCCAATTTCGGATAGCGGATTTTCAATTGCCCCACTGCGTCGGACCATTTTACATCTTCTGCTACTTGTTCCCCTGTCAACCCGTCATAAAAAACAATTCGATAGCGACTTGTATACTCCATGCCACTCATTTTCAACAAGGCACCACCTCCCATTTTTTTTCCATCTTTCCAACCGATGGACTCTGGTGTTTTATATACCGCAGGGACGCGATTCAATTCCTCTTCCGTCAAATAACAATCGCATTTCGTCGGGTTTTCATCACACCAATCTTCGCGCATGGTATAACGATTCACTGTTCGATTATTAATAACCCCAACAGCGCGTGCCGCCGAACTCTCCGTCTCCTTGAGGTAAAGCATCTCCACTTTTCGATCGGTTCGCACATCAAATCCAGGTGTCCAAGCACTTTTGTTCAAAGGAACATCATTAAAAAACGTGTCAACAACCGGCATAATACTCCAGGCATCCAAACGTTGTTCAGTGCTGTCGTATTCAGGCATATTGTTATTGTAGTGCCATGGCATTCCCGCGCCAACAGCTCCAGAGAAGGGGCTCATCAAATAGAGTTGTTTAAACGTAAATTGATCGTCACAACCATGTTTCCCCATGCCAATTTCGCTATAAATCAATGGTTTCTTGTATGAATCAGGATGGGCGTATCGCCGTTTCCCGAAGGCCTTTAACTTTTGATAATCCTTGTATTGAAATTCGTACTTCTCGAACCATCGAAAATAATCGTTGTAAGAAACAAGATCAACATACTCCGAAAAGTACGTATCATCTCCGCCATTCAGAGATATCCCATCTTCAAGATCAAAATGATATGCTGTGCTATCGACATAATTCGGTGTACCTCCATAATTAACTACGAAAGGATGCTCTTCATGCCCAAGCTCCTCTTTGACGTATCGCGCCATTTCGATTTGCCAATCAGATAATTTTCGAACGTACGAAAGATCGTTGTAATAGGGTTTGTTCTCATAAGTCGCTGGATCCACACCACAATCGGCTGCCAAAGCGTATTGAACTCCCGAAAAATTGATTTCATTCATTAATTCTAAGCCGACAATATACGTGGAATACCCCCAGCGCGAAATGATGTATCGTAAACGGTTTTGATAGTAGCGAATAGAAGTAGGATTAGATAAAAATTCATCAATCGTTTCGACGCCAAATTCGGGGTCGGTATGATAACAATAGCCTGGATCATCTTCTATCCAGTTGGGAAGTGCCGCACATTTGAGCAAAGTATCGTCTTTGTTTGTCCAGTCCCAAAAAAAGAGACTAAAAACACCGGTGTAGGTCAATGGAGTGGTATACGACAAGTTGAAATGCATGCGTAAATCCAAACGCTCCAATTCCGCTATTAATTGATCCATTTCCCACGCTTGCGGCATCCGATTGGAATAATTTCCTAGCGATTCAAACTCTACTTCCGTGGTCCATGGCGTGCACAAATAACGAAAATAATTTCCACCACTTTCCTTGAGATCCTTCAAATTGGAATAATACGCCACATACTCTGCTGGATTCGCCCCCGATTTTCGGTACCCTGTTATTGTTCCACCTTGCGTTGGTAAATTCATCCCTAACGGTAAAAACAAGGCGTCGTCCAATTCCAATGCGCGTTTGTTGTCGCTAATCCGAACAAAGCCAGGCAATCCCTTGTCGACTACTTCAAAATAAAAATATTCCGCTTCGAAAGTTTGCGCTTCTTGTGGTAGATGCACTACGACAGCGCATTTCCAAATCCCTGTATGTTGCGGGGTGTAACGAATCCTAAATTCTGGCTGTGTCGCTCCGTTAACGCGCGTCCAATCTTTCAAATTTCCGTTGCGTTGAAAATCTTGATAATAAAAGCCAAAAACGCGATCCTCAAGGGTATCTCCCGTTTCCGTCACACACGAAAAATAGGCTTGAATGTCCAATTCTTGTGGATCAAAAGGATTGATTCGATTATCGCTATTTCCATTCGCCACAAAAGAAGCTACTCTTTGACGAATGGTCGTTGGTAGGAGCACGCCCAACTCTAGTTTTGCATTTTTCGCCACAGAATCGAGTCGTTCGTAATTCATAGCAGAGACAACAACTGGACGCATTCCTTCAATGGCTCCTTCAGTTGGCACCAGGAGCGGTTCAAAGGTTTCCTCGACTACTTGTGCAATGGAGAGAGAAAATGTGCCGCCCAAAAAAAACAGAAACGCTATTGTTCGAACAAAAAATCGTCCCATTATTTCCCTTTGAATTCGGTTGTTTTTTTCCAATGAAAGGTCTCGTCGCTTTCTTCCATTTGTCCTTCATCTTGCCAACCAGCGTATACTTCAATGGCACCAGCGTCGTTCTTGAGGGTATAAAAATAATCGCCGCCGCCAGCCCACCAACCACCGCATGCAGAAATAGCGTTCGCAGGAATATCATAGTCGGCATAACTCTCTGGACGGATGGCTTCACATGCATTGCATTTTCCAATTTTCTTTTGCACTCCGTCAATTGAAACAAGGACATTATTCTGAGGCACCCCAAATTCCGATTCACCGAGAAACTTACACGTAAGTACACCTTGCATTGGGTCTGTGATTTCCACTACTCGCTCGGTTTCCTCGTTCTCAGTCGAAGGTACTTCCTCTTTCTCGCGGTTATTCGTAGTAGCTTGTTCTTTTTCCACGTTGATAGAACTGCTATTCTCACACGAATAAACTAGCCCC
>JBNKGN010000369.1:0-3347 GCA_050289845.1 Crocinitomicaceae bacterium
CCGTAGGAATCACATCTCCAGTGGAAGCCAACTTAATGCAGGCGAAAGAAACGTTTAAAGAAGCATTGAGTAAAATGGAAGGTGTGATCAACATCAAAGACGACATGCCTCCTGGAAAAAATGAAGTAGAAATCACTTTGCGACCAGAAGCTTCTATTTACGGATTGTCTGAAGGCGAAGTGTTAACTCAAATTCGTCAGGCATTCTTTGGGGATGAAGCACAACGCTTAATAATTGGTAACGACGAAGTAAAATTATGGGTTCGTTTTGCTAAAGAAGATCGCAACTCTCTGGCCGATTTGAAAGGATTGAAAATTCGGAACCTTCAGGGAATTGAAGTGGATCTGGAAGCGATTGCTGATTTTGAAATGAGTCGTGCTCCCGAAACGTTACGAAGAATTGATGGACAGCGCATTATCACAGTGGATGCTGAATCGACGGACCCCGATCTTGTTGCAGAAATAAATACAGCCATCACCAACGAAGTTTTGCCCGATCTCTACAAAAAATACCCTTCATTACAAACGGTAAAATTAGGTCAGGCAAAGCGAACAGGTAAAATTCAAAACTCAATGAGAATTGCCTTACCGATTGGCATTGTAATTATGTTCATTGTGATCATGCTTCACTTTAACAGTTTGAGTAGTTCGTTTTTGATCATGCTTGTTATTCCCGCAGGAATCGGTGGCGCAATTATCGGACATGGTATTGTTGGGATTTCGATTTCGGTGATGTCCTTCTTTGGGATTATTGCATTGATCGGTGTCCTGGTGAATGACGCAATTGTCTTCCTTGATCGCTACAACGATTTACTGTTGGAAGGCGAGAGTGTTCGGCATGCAGCTTTGAACGCCGCCAAATCGCGCTTCCGTCCTATTCTCTTAACCTCACTTACGACGGTTGCTGGATTGCTTCCAATTATAACGGAAACAAGTACACAAGCCCAATTCCTGATTCCCGTAGCAGTATCCATCGCGTTCGGCGTCTTGTTTGGAACGGTCTTTATTTTGGTTTTCTATCCCTCCGCGATTTTGTTTTGGAATGCGGTTCGGGTAGGGTATCGCAATTTGGTTCATTGGGAATGGTATATCGATCCACGATCTGTAGAACCCGCTATTAAAATGTATAAACGCAAAAATGGAATGAGTACTGAGCCGGATTTCTTGGATCCAGACGCAAAATATGGCTCACTTCCATCAAACGAAGACAACGACAATGCAACATTATTATAGACTCCTCCCATTCTTGTTTCTAGCGTTTGTGACGAACGCGCAACGGGACTTATCAGCCACGGAAGCTGTGGCTATCGCATTGGAAAACAATTTTCAAATCCAAATTGCGAATCGCCAAAGTGACATCAGCGAACTCAACAATACGTGGGGACAGGCAGGTGCATTCCCAACAGTAACGCTGACTGTCGCTCAAAGCAATACAATTCAAGACAACACGAGCAACCCCTTCACCTTTACTCCTGGAATCATTTTAAACCAGAGTCTCACTCCTTCTTTGAGTGCCAACTGGAATATTTTCAGTGGATTTGCCGTACGGATTTCGAAAGAACGTTTGGAACAACTCGAATCGCAGAGCGCGAACAACGCTATGGCCGTGGTAGAAGCAACTATTCAAGATGTGTTGAAAGCGTATTATGCCGCACAATTGCAAAAAGAACGGGTCAACTTGTTTCAAAAAATTTATGGCATTTCAAAAGAGCGCGTTGCATATTACGAATTGAAAGAACAATTCAGCAGCAGTAATTCACTCGAAATTATGCAATTCAAAAATCAATTATTGACGGACAGTTCCAATCTTTTAATGCAAGAAATGTCGCACAAAAACGCGATGCGGAATTTGTTGTTATTGATGAACGACACCACATTGGTCGCTGAAGATTTAACGCTCACCGACGACTTAAACATTGGCGAAATCACACTCGATATGAATGCTGCCATTGAGGAAATGCTGTCGAATAATAACAATTTGAAAAATCAATACATCTCCCTGGAATTGCAGCGCAACAACACGGAATTGCAGCGATCATTTTTGTATCCAACCTTGAGTTTTCAGGCTGGTGTGAATCCAAATTGGTCGCACGTTCGAGAAATCAAAGACAATACCTTCGAAGCGAGTATCTATAGTTTGTCGTATTACGGAAATTTCAATCTTCGATATACCTTGTTCAATAACTGGAAAACGAAACGTGCTGTCGAGGTTTCAAAAATTCAAGAGGAGATTACCACGCTTTCGATTGAATCCATGGAAAACACCTTGACGATTACCTTGAAAAATTTGTTGGAACTGTACGAATTGCGCTCGCAGTTAGTAGCCATTTCAGAACAAAATATCGAGTACGCTGAAAAAACATTTTTATTGGCAAAAGATCGTTTTCAAATGGGGACTATCAATTCGATCGATTTGGCGACGATTCAGACGAACTATCAAAACACCCTCATTACGCACTACGAAAATGTATTCAATCGTTTGGATACTTATTTAGAGATCTACAAAATGACGGGGAAAATCGGTTTGGAATACGGGGGCAATTAATCGTCGAACAGAATTTTTCGAAGACTTTCGCGTTCTTGACGCAAGGTTTCTATGTCACTTTTACGTTTCCGCATCAGGAAGATATAATTGCGTTTAAACGAAATATGTCGAAAATACTTAATGTAATAGAAGGCAAACAATCCCGACAGCGGCAATGCCAAGAAATAAAGCAAGGACCACCAACCCGAAACATCAAAATAAGCGCTGAATCCAAGTGTCCATAACATGTAGGTCACAGGGTAAACAATCAAACTAAATAGCACGGAAACAGGTGCGAAGTATTCTACATCTTTCACGAAACGCAAGACCAGAGTATCAATGATTTTGTATTGCGGAAAATTGTGGATCATCCCAAAAAGAAACAGTGGAGCCCCGATTAAAAGTACGAGAAACGAAAGCACTAATTGTCGTACAAAAAGTGCTGTTCGGTATTTCCGATCAAGAAAATCCGATTTAATATCCAGGTGTTCGATCCGTAACTTCAAGCTCTCCACAAGCAATTCAATCTCGCTGATTTTCCATGATTTTGTAACGCGAATAAAATTGAGTTGCTCAAAGACTTCTCGCAAGCGGGTGACATCACGTTCCACGCCTTTCTCTTTGGTTTTGATGTACTCAGAAGACAACAAATCAACAATATCCTCAGCGAGCCGTTCTTCTTCTTTTTCTTCTGAATCTTACCGTTATCCACCTTCATGAAGGCTGCAGCTACTACAGGGTTGATCACCAATCCTACAAAAAGTGAACTAGTAAGAACGATGATGAGCGTAATAGGCAAGTAACTCATAAACTCGCCAATCATT
>JBNKGN010000370.1:0-3343 GCA_050289845.1 Crocinitomicaceae bacterium
CGTAAATGATCGTCGTTCGCTTCTCTTCGGCAATTGACTTTAATAAAGTTTGGCGCCCTTTCTTGTGTGGTAAAAATCCTTCGTAAACAAATTTATCGCAAGGAAAACCACTGGCAACAACTGCTGGAACAAACGCAGTAGCACCTGGCAAACAATCCACGGGAATCCCTTCGCGGATGCATTCCCGAATCAACAAAAAACCAGGATCCGAGATTCCCGGTGTTCCTGCATCGGAAACCAAAACAACTTGTTCCGCCGCTTTGATTTTGTCGATAGCGCTTTTCAGTGATTTATGTTCGTTGTGCGCGTGAAATGGGTGCACCGGCTTTTGAATTTCGTAATGATTCAATAGTTTTTTCGTCACCCGTGTGTCTTCTGCGAAAATGAGTTCTGTTTCCCGCAAGATGCGCAGGGCACGCAAGGTAAGATCTTCAAGATTTCCTATGGGCGTGGGAACAATATAAAGTTTTGACATGGTTTATGATCGGGTCAATACTACGTAATCTTGCAGCAATGTTTGTAAGAATTTTAATCGTTTTTCTGGCGTTTTGTCCAGACCGATTAATTTGGCGGATTCATCAGCGAGATCCACGGCGAATTTTTTCGTTTCTGGATTTGGATATTTTCGCACACGTTGAATCGTGTTTTTAATCAAGAGCATATCTTCATCTGTAAATCGCACGACATCGGGATACTCTGGAGTATAATTCTCCTGACTCTTGATCGAAAGCACGTCTCGAAGAGAGTAGCGCACCGTGGAACGGTCTTTAATGACAATTGTACCAGCCATTACATCGCCCATTCGTTGTTTTTTTTCGGCCACACTCGCATACATGAATCCGATAATTCCCATACAAATATGAATCAATGCGACACCGAACAACTGTTCAATACTCAAGAAGAAACTAAATCCAATCCACATAAAATGTCCCTTAAACATCCAACGGGTAAATATTTCCCGCAATCCGGGGCGTTCACCGTTATAAGTCACCACTCGAATGCCCAAAGCATATTTCCCGAGTGTTTGACCTTGCGTTAAATATTCGAGAATGGGATGGTAAAAAATCCAAGGGAGCTTCATTAAAATGAGTTCCATTAATGCCGCAGAATCCGGATTTCCCACACGATTGATAACCGCCAACATGATAATTAAATATACCGCAACCGCAGTACCATCAATTATTGCAGCCGTGGTACGTTGAATTACGGTAGCGTACTCATATTCAATCTTTACGTTTTGGGCAGATACAAATTCGACTGATTTCATTTTCAGATTCTTGGCTTAAATATACCTAATTCGATGAATATCGCAAGTCTGCAGCGCTTTATCTCTGTTGATTTGTGCTATTTATTTAGACTCTCTCTAAATAAATCAAAATGACAAATAAATGACAAACTTCCTCAGAAGTCTACCGATCTTTGTTTCGTGAATAAGGGAACTGAGTTGAAACATCTGTACATTATTGCGTTTACGCATCGAAATTTGCCTGTCTCCGAAATTGGAAATTTACACATCGATGCAGATTTTCAAAAGGAGCGTCTTTCCCCTTTCAAACAGTCCATGGGATTGGAAGAATTGATGTTCCTTTCGACGTGTAACCGCGTTGAGTTTATGTTTGTAACACCGAACGTAGTCGATACTCATTTCCTCCACCAATTTTTCGAACTCTTGTACCCCAATTTGTCCCAGGCACAGCGCGAACAGTTTGCGGAATCAGCAGAATTGTTTCAAGGTGCTGGAGCGGTAGAACATCAATTGTGCGTCGCCTCTTCCGTCGATTCTATGGTTGTTGGAGAACGCGAAATTATTACTCAAGTACGCGGTGCTTTCGAGCAATGCCGCCAAATGGGGTTGACAGGTGATTTGATTCGAATTGTCATGCGTCATACCATTGAAACTGCGAAAAAAGTATATACCGAGACCAATATTGCCACGCGACCTGTTTCTGTTGTTTCTTTAGCGTATCACAAATTGCGGGACATGAACGTACCTTTGGACTCTCGCATTCTCATTATTGGCGCGGGGGTAACGAACACAAACATGAGTCGTTTCTTACGCAAACACGGCTTTACTAATTTTCATGTGTTCAACCGAACCATCTCTAAGGCTCAAAAACTTGCCGAAGATTTAAACGGAACCGCACACGCCTTGAGTGATTTAACGCATTTTGATCGTGGATTTGACGTGATTATTACGTGTACTGGAGCCGAAAGCCATATCATCACTCCAGAGATTTATGCGCAACTTCTTCAAAACGAAACGGATCGAAAAGTGGTGATTGACATCGCTATTCCACAAGACCTCTCTCCAGATATTATTGCGACGAACAATCTCACACACATTTCTGTCGAAGTTTTGCAAGAGATTTCGAATGCAAATTTGAAAGAACGTTCAAAGGAAATCCAACACGTCGAGGAGATTATCAAAGATGCCATGTACGAATTCGAGCACATCTATCGTATGCGTTCTGTGGAATTGGCCATGCGTGAAGTCCCTAATAAAGTAAAAGAGATTCGCTCTACCGCGGTCAACGAAGTATTCCGCAATGAATTGGATGCTCTCGATGAAGAATCGCGACAAGTAGTCGAAAAAATAATTGGCTATATGGAAAAGAAATACATGAGTATGCCGATGCTTATGGCCAAGGAAATCCTTCTAAAAAAACAGTAACATGAAACATGTGATCATTGGATCCCGTGGAAGTGATCTTGCTCTGTGGCAGGCGCATTTCGTACAGTCTGAATTGAAAAAATTGGGTTGTACCGTAGAAATCAACATCATTAAAACCCAGGGCGATCGCATTCAGCACCTTAGTTTTGACAAATTGGAAGGAAAAGGATTTTTCACCAAAGAAATTGAAGAGGCTTTATTGAGCGGTAGCATTGATTTGGCGGTACATTCACATAAAGATCTGGAAACCAACCCTCCGAGTGGACTCACAATCGCTTGTGTTTCGGAACGCGCGCATCCATCCGATCTTTTGTTGATCCGAAAAGAATGTGTAGACGCTTCCCAAAAATGGTCACTCAAAGCAAACCCCGTTATTGGAACGTCTTCTGCACGTCGTAAATCGCAATTAAAAACGCTACGTCCAGACGCCACCACAACAGACCTGCGTGGAAATGTACCAACACGTATCGACAAATTGCGGAAAGGTGGTTACGATGCAATTGTATTGGCTAAAGCGGGCGTAGATCGACTTGAACTCGACCTTTCTGAGTTTCATGTAACGGTATTCGATCCAACCGAGTTTGTTCCTGCTCCAGCACAAGGTGTTTTGGGCTTGCAGATTCGCGAAGACGATCAGGCGTTGTTCGACATTCTCCAAAAGATGAACCACCC
>JBNKGN010000371.1:0-3331 GCA_050289845.1 Crocinitomicaceae bacterium
TATCAGCAAGATGTGGATTACTTAAAAACATGGATGCAGCAGCGATCGGAATGGATAGATGCGAATATGCCAGGCGCCTGTAATCTTGCAGTTCCCGTAGCCGAAAGCGAACCCGCGTATCACACTGTCTGGCCGAATCCTTTTGTGCATGGTATTAATGTCGGTTTTTCGCTCTTTCAATCGGGCAATGTGGAAATTACCGTTTTCGATTTATCCGGGCGCACGATCGCGAAGCAAACGCTTGCCAACTTGAATAGTGGAACTCATGCTACTTCCTTTGAAACGGGCGATTGGCAGCACGGTGCGTATCTATATCAGATCGAACTAGATGGACAACAGTTATATACCGGGAAAATCGTGAAACAGTGATTCGAACGTTTGCAAACGCCTTCAGGGGGATTTTTCTTTTGCTTCGAAAGGAACGGAATTTTCAAATTCACGCGTTAGCACTGCTGGTGGTATGCACTGCTGGAATCTATTGTAATATTTCCGCCATCGAATGGTGTATTCTTTTACTAATTTCCGCTCTTGTCATGGGATTGGAAGGTGCAAATACCGCACTTGAGCAGTTATGTAATGAGGTTACGGAAGAGCGCAAAGAATCGATTCGAAATATTAAAGATATAGCTGCTGGCGCGGTATTGATTGCCGCTATGGCTGCGATTACAATTGCGGTGTTGATTTTTACGCCATACTTCTTTGGGAATTCATGTCTCTGAGTTTTATAAAGAAATTGAAGTTGTTCGTTACAAAGAGTGTTTAGTCTTCCTCCTTCTTTCGACTGATTCCAACGCGATAATTTAGCAATATCAATGCTGCAGTAATGACAATCACCCCCATACAAGTTGCCAAAAAGCCAGGATCAATACTCTCACCAAGTGTCATGATCTCAACAAAAGAGACAAGCATCAATACGATACATGCGTAATTTAGGGCAACGCTAACTTTGTAATCTCTCCTTGTAAATCGACCAATGATTGCGAAAAACAAAATAAAAACATGAATCACTCCGATGCCTAAAAGGGTTAAAATTAAATTAATGTCGGCAAGTCCATCCAATTGATCTGCTGTGGCCGTATTTCCCAACAGGAGTACTAATGACACTAGATAATACCGATACATTTTTTCAATTTTTTTTAATTCTACATCATGTCGTAAGAACACTCGTGCAAACATACGAGCAAGGTTAGCGCCGGAAAAAATGCTCCCCGTATTCTTCTTTCGCGATTACAATTCCTTCTTCATTATAAAATTTCCAGGTGCCCGATTTAAAGATGTCTCCTTCGTAAATACATTGAAACCTCTTTTGGGATTTGATTATTCCACTCGGATAAAACTCCGTGACATATTGTTCTTGGACCATTTCATGACAGCCTGCACCATCCTCAAGTAACCAATTCTCATAGCGTATTGATTGTACAAGAATTCTATCTGATTGGTACGTATTGTGGACGCCTATATTTGTTCCACAACCGAATCTTTCCGCCGATTGCCCTGTTTCGCGCACGTTTCCCTGAGCATTGTAGGTGATCCAATACACCTCTGAACTGTCGGTGTCGTACGTGTAAAAGGTTCGATTTGGTGTATTTTTATTGCCACTTCCATCAAAAACGATTGTTGTACCATCTAACCATAATTGGTGTCCGTCCCAGGATTGACCGCAATAATCCCGACAACGGTAGACGATTTCGGCTGTTTCCAACTCTACCAGAACTCCTTCCCAGCGATCGTGCAAGAACGAGTCAACTTCAGATTCGTACACCCAGCCTATTTCCAACGTTTCGAAAAATGCATATTTACCGTTTGGCGCGAGATCTGAAAACGAACATGTTTTACTGTCAATGTCCAGTGGAATGGCGTCCGAGCCTGACAATAAATAAGGTGCGCCGTAGACATCAAATTCTTCTGAATATGAAGCATATCCAACGGAATAGGTGTTATTGATCGCTTCGATTTTTAAGAACGACGGCAGCGAATCTTGTCCAAAACCGAAATGTTCCAGCAAAACGATGCCAACGAAAATTAGCACAAGCAATTTCAAATTCATCACGACAAGATAATTGAATTTTGAGAACCTAAAACTGCCACTATTTGATGACACCTCCAAAACCTTCATTGTCCACCTGGAAACATCCCAATTGTTTTCTCGCCGAACGGTATGGCTGCCCAGAACCACTTTTTTATCGAAGAACCGACGGAGAATTTCACGATACCAATTCCTTTTTATAGAGATGATCAAAGCACTATGATCACCGTGAGAAATTTAAAAGGTCAAGGAAATTCAGTTGTAGAGGTAATTATCCGAACAATCCATTATCGAATATATGGTAAAGCGAATAATGACCAATAGCAATTATTGCATTGATTACAAACGCACTAAAATAAAGTGGAAATGATTCTTTTTTCGATTCAGAAGCAGATAATAGAAATGCAACTGTCGAAGTCACAAAACAGAAATA
This sequence comes from Crocinitomicaceae bacterium, assembly GCA_050289845.1. Taxonomy (GTDB): domain Bacteria; phylum Bacteroidota; class Bacteroidia; order Flavobacteriales_D; family Crocinitomicaceae; genus UBA4466. Next base: position 2,460 of record JBNKGN010000371.1, read on the forward strand.
GCCGCAATACGCTACCGCTTCAATATTATTGGCAATAATAGGCGGTAAACCTGACCATTGTACAGAAACAATGATACCTAAAATGATCAGTAAATTGGCCCAAAGTAATACGTTCGCTAGTAGTCTCATCTAGGCTAAATAACGCTTTTCACTAGAATTTATTCTTTCGTAAAAACTACTCCAAACGTAAGTTTAGTTAAAAAACATAAAATCCCTCATCAGTAATTCTGTCTATGATTTCTGTCAAGTGGTGATAGCCGGAATCGAACCAGAGAAAGCAACGCTTTCGAAGACGAAGGCTCCTTCCGCAAGAAGGAAAAGCCTGAGGTACGACACGTGTCGCGGGAGATTCCAATAGCGCAAACGAAAAAAGGCTCCCAAAAAAGGAGCCTTTGAGTGGTGATAGCCGGAATCGAACCAGCGACACATGGATTTTCAGTCCATTGCTCTACCAACTGAGCTATATCACCAACCTAATTGTTGCTTTTACGTTGCTAATGCTTCGCAAAGGCGAGGGCAAAGTTAACAACTTCTTTTATAAATCAACATGTGATGCCAACATTTTTTTCTTGTGTATCTTTGCGCCATGCAAATTTACCTCATCGATGCGGGCAACACCTCGCTTAAAGTTGGACATTACAGCGGAGACCAACTCCATACCGTTCAGCGTTTTGCGCATTCAGCAATCGAGGATTTAATCACAGAAATTAAAAATAAAGGCACCGGAAAAATTGTCATCTCTTCCGTTGTTTCACCTGAAATTTCCGACCGTTTGTTGCAAGAATTTGACGGAACATTGGTCAATTCGGTCTCAAAGCTGCCCATTTTAAACGGGTATGACTCCCCAAAAACGTTGGGAATGGACAGACTTT
>JBNKGN010000372.1:0-3321 GCA_050289845.1 Crocinitomicaceae bacterium
GAATGATGTTGATTGGTTGATCAAACAAACGCATCGAACCCACGAGCCAAATCATCGCAGAAAAAATAACCGCTTGAGGAATCAACACGCCCCAAATAGAGCGGAAGGCAATCGCGAGAAAAAGTACCACCAACACCGCGCTTAGACCAATAAAGAGAATCATTTCATTGATCATTTTATCGATGTAGTATTTCTGACCGATGGTTCTCCCTGCAATGCGCAAGGTTTTAAAATTATACTTCTTCGCCTTCTTTTGTATAGTTGAGATCAACACATCACTGCGTTTTTTCGAAAGGTAATCCTCGTGTCGCATGAACAAACACAGCGATTTACCGTCCTTAGCGACCAGCGTGTTGATTAACTCTTCGCTTTGATAGATATTGATTGAATCCCGTTTGAGATCCACATCATTAAAATTGATATAATCGATACTGTCAGTTCCAAAAGTTCGAATGAAAAATTCTTTTTGTTGTGTGATGGAAAGAATCACCTTTACATCTTTTACTTTTTTCAGCTCGTTGGTAAACTGATCCACTTTCTTTAAAAAGGGCAGTTTGAAAATCCCCCCTTCATTTTCAATACTAATCAGTAGGAAATCATTATCGGATTCAAACTTCTGACGGTAGTCCAAAAAGAAGCTCGTTTCGGGATCATCGGTAGGGTAAAACTTCTCAAAATCGTAATCAACACCAATCTTCACGGCGTTGTATAAGAAAAAGATTAGGGAAACAAACAGTACAGAGACTGCAACCACTGAATACTTTTTAAACCATTTTTCACCAACCTTTTTCAATTCCTCTTCGTTTAATGGGTAACAAAGATAATTCCTTTGTTTAAACGGTTGCAATCAATTATGAATGACCTTGTCTTAACGATTGATTTTTATAATTTTGAACAAAATATATAACTATGAAAAAACCATTACTTCTCACTTTTTTACTTGCAGCTGCTGCATCAAACGCTCAAATGACCACTGGAAACGAACCTGTTATTGGTGACAATGTGGACATGTATGTTGTAGATTCGTTTGCAACAAACTACGCGGGTGTGACAGGCTCAGGCGTTACATGGGACTACTCGACAATTGCCGGATACAACGGTACCACACAAACGGTGGAAATTTTGGATCCAGTGAACGAACCTTTCGCTTCTGATTTTGCAGGTGCAACCAAAGTGATTTCTGTAGGTGGAACGCTTAAAACCTATTTCAGTTCAACAGCCAACGATCGTACTTCGCAAGGTTTTCACATGAACGAAGCAAGTTTGGGCGATGTGCTTGTAAAATATGATGTTGATCCATTATTGATGGTGAACTATCCTTTCGATTTCGGTACAACGATGATCGATGACACGTATGACGGAAACTTAAGTTTGACTTTCAACGGAATTCCAGTAAACGAAACGTTGACAGGTGTTTCTCACGCGTCTATTGACGGTCAGGGAACCCTTCTTTTTCCTAACGGAATTTCCGCGACAAATGTTTTGCGTTACTACAGCGCGGACACTGCTGCGACAACCTTGCCAATTCTTGGTGCAGTAGATGTAATCAAAAATCAATACGAATACTACGATTACGCGACACAAAACTTGCCAATTTTCATGCACGTTTCCATTATTATCGTGCCATCAGGAGGAACAACGCCTATCACAGAAACACACCTTGTGCTTTCAAAATACGATGGCTTAAATGTATCTGTAAACGAAATCGCTGAAATCGACTTTACTTTGGCACCAAACCCAACAGAAGGTGCAGTAAAAGTATTTGGAGCATTCTCGGCAGAAGCAACAGGACAACTTTTGGATCAAAGCGGACGTGTACTTTCGACTTTTGACGTTCAATCAGGTCAAGCAATTGACATGGAAGGACTTACAAACGGAATGTATCTTATTGCAATTTCCGATAACGGTGTTACCACTACGAAAACAATTATGAAGAAGTAAGATTGTTGACCAACTTCTAGGAAGCCCTGACCACCCCTTCAATTTTGGGAAGTCAGGGCTTTTTTTATACCCAGCTGTTACGTTCACCTCATTTGTTTGTTATATTCGTACATCGATTCGTTTATGAAAATATTCTACCTGTTTTTTGCGCTGCTTGTCACGTTCCACAGCAATGCCCAAGTCAATGAGGGATTAACCCCAGAAGAACGCGCTTACCTTTTTCACATCGTAAAAAAAAGTCCGATTCTCGACAATAATTTCGGGCGCTACTTTGATTATCAAGGACCAGAGATTTTATTTCCAAATCAGACGCCGAATTACGATTCGATGGAATTGCTCATCATCAACAATCCTGAAATTCTCGTCATTCGCAAAGAAGAAATTGGCAAATCCCCCAAAGGATTGATTGCCGAAGCAGCAAATAAAATGGCTATTTGGGAGTTGAACAAAGTACTTCTTGCCAAACGCAAAAACGGCAACGACCTTCAGCAATACCAAAATGAATTCGATCGGTTCGAATTACTCCTAAAAGAAAGGCTTCCCCCTTCAGCAATGCGACCAAAAGATGGCGTTCAGGAACCACACCCGAAGTTGTACAATGTCATCAATCCAAGTCTTTCTCTCGATGAAAAGGTGGCACAGGTTTCTTCGTTGAAATTTCTTGACATCGAAGATCAATTGGCTGTCCTGGATGCTATCAATCACGCCGTAAACGAATACGTTGAAGAACGCGCATTGGAAATCTTCTTGAATTTGGGTGGTAAAACGGAAGAATTTCACAACGTTTTAATCGCAGCGGGTGATGGAAGCGAAACCTCGGGGCTTCTCGAAGAACGCGAAAAAAACGAGCGCGGGATGTGGAATAAGGGATTGCCAAAAGCTGTGGGTTTATTTCCTTATCAATTGGAGATCGAACGCAAAGAGATCAAGCGACGAACAGAACAAAACATCGAACCCTTTCGATTTGCAACCCGCAACTTTCAGACCGCAGGAAATAACAATTACACCAATGTGCATTTCGATGTTTGGGGCTACAACTCCGAAAAACAAACCACTGTGGTGATCGAAAAGAATGGTTTGTCGTACCACTTGTTTGGCTCTGGAGATACACGTTTTTTATCCCCAGACTCCTCCTTTTCCGACGGCGCAACGTTTCAAGCCATCATCAACGATTTAGAATTCAATCGCATCGCAAAATTGGACGATAAGATCTATGGAAAACGCGGCTACGATTATTGGATCGACTACAACACGAAAAAGAAAAACAGCACCGAACTTAAATTAAAGAAAAAAGAGATGGAATATTCCAATTTGGGATATACACCAATTACGACAAGTTCAAAACCATCCAGACAAGTCAAACGTGCTCGAAAGAAAGCC
>JBNKGN010000373.1:0-3300 GCA_050289845.1 Crocinitomicaceae bacterium
TTGCAAAAACTCACCAAGTTAGGCGTTTGGCGCGTGAATTTAGAGCAAATGGAGGTGTATTGGGACGAAATGGTGTACGCTATTCACGAACTCCCTTTTGGCACCAGGTTGAGCGTGGAAGAAGGAATTCATTTTTACCACAAAGACTTTCAACCGATCATCAAAGGCGTGATTGACAATGCCATTGCAAACAATGAACCGTGGGACGTTGAAGCAATCTTAGTGACAGCAAAAAATCGGGAAATTTGGGTGCGTGCGATCGGTTATCCTGTTTTTGAAGATGGAAAATTAACAGAGCTCCGTGGTACCTTCATGGATATTGATACCAAAAAACGCAACGAACTACTTCTCGCTGAAAATGAAATTCGCATTCGATTAGCCGTTGATGCTGCGCAATTAGGAATTTGGGATTGGGATGTAAAAAACAACGTACTCAATTGGGATAGCTCAATGTATAAATTGTACGATGTGGATCCAGCTGATTTCAGTGGTGCTTTCGATGCATGGAAAAAAACACTCTATGCAGAGGATGTAGAAGCAGCATCAAAAGCTGTAGAAATGGCCTTGATAAGTACGAAAATTCTGAATACTTCATTCAGAATTGTTTCAAAAGATGGCAGCCTTCGACACATTTTGGCTGTGGCAAATGTTACTTTCGACGAACAGGGAAACGCGGTTCGAATGACAGGCGTAAACAAAAACATTACGAACGAAGTAGAAGCCGAAGCTAAAATCATTGCGCTGAACCAAAACCTGGAACAACAGGTATTGGAGCGTACTAAAGAACTAAATGCGGTCACATTCGAACTGGAACAACAATTGAATTTACTCGACACCGCGCTCATCTTGTCGACAACAGACGCGCATGGAAATATCCAAGAAGTCAATAATACGCTTTGTGATATTTCAGGTTACACGCGCGAAGAATTAATCGGACAAAAGCACACCATTCTAACGAGTGCCAAATCGCTCCGCACCTATCATAAAATGCAACATCACATTGAGACAGGTAAGGTCTGGAAAGGTGAAATCTGCAACCGACGCAAAACAGGAGAAGAATTTTGGGTAGAACTCTCCATCAAGCCGTTCTTCGACAACGAAGGAAAACTCCAGAAGTATCTCTCTATCAGTTACGACATTACGACACTGAAAAACGCCCAGGTCCGGCTGTCAAAGCAATCAAAATCCTTAGAACAAACGAATGCAAAATTGGATGCCGTGAATAAAGAATTAGAAACTTTCAGCTATTCCGTATCTCATGATTTAAAGGCGCCACTTCGAGCGATTCAAGGGTTCAGTAAAAATTTGACGACCAAATACGGTGATCATCTTGATGAAACTGGCGAACGGTGGCTCCGAATTATTCAGGACAACGCAGAACATATGGATCACCTGATTCAGGACATGCTTGCATTCTCTCGAATTAACAAGAAACAACTGCACAAAATGGGTGTTGATATGCATGAAATTATTGCAAATCAGGTGGAACATTTCAAGGAAATTTACCCGAATGAAGTTGAGGTTCACATTCACGACATTTTCCCCGTAGAATGCGACCAGCTTATGATCGAAACGGTTTGGCAAAATTTAATTGAAAACGCATTTAAATATTCCTCCAAACAAGCCAAAATTGAAATTGAAATATCGAGTGAGCGTCAGGAGGATTGCGTTGCTTACTCAATTAAGGACAATGGCGTTGGATTTGACATGCGCTATTATGACAAATTGTTCGGTGTCTTCCAACGACTTCATGGTAATGAAGAATTTGAGGGAAGTGGTGTAGGACTGGCCAGCGTGCAACGAATTATTCAGAAGCACGACGGTGAGATTAAAGCCGAGAGTAAGATAGGCGAGGGAACCACTTTTGAATTTAAACTTCCAATAAATTAAAACTATGCAAAACAATATTATTAATCTCCTATTGGTTGAAGACAGAACCGCTGATGCAGAATTGGCGATGCTTGCGCTTCAAGATCACAAACTTATTAATACCATCAAATGGGTCAAAGATGGTCAGGAGGCGTTGGACTTTCTCTTTGCGCAAAACGAATATTCCGATCGCGCAGGCGCTTCTAACCCTAAATTGGTTCTCCTTGATTTAAAAATGCCAAAAGTCGACGGTTTACAGGTACTGAAGGCCATTCGTTCCAATGAAAGCACCTGTAAAATTCCTGTGGTCGTTTTAACAACTAGTCGCGAAGAACAGGATCGTGTTGAAGCCTATAACCTGGGAGTTAACAGTTATATCGTGAAACCTGTGGAATTCGACAATTTCTCCAAAAGTGTCCAAGAATTGGGCTTTTATTGGTTGCTATTAAACGAACCACCAGAATAACATTCGGATGAATACGGTCAACATACTGCACCTTGAAGACAATCCTGCGGATGCAGAATTAATTCAAATTGAACTCGAAAGCTTTTTTTCGGATGTTCAAATACATCACGTCCAGGATCGCACTTCTTTCCAATATGCTGTGGAGAAAAAGCCATACGATGTCATTATTTCCGATTTCAATGTACCCGGGATTTTGGGTATGGAAAGCTATGAGATGGCGGCACATTTTGCTCCCAAAACACCTTTTATTTATGTATCAGGAGCCATTGGTGAAGAAGGCGCCGTTGAAATGCTGAAAACAGGCGTAACGGACTACGTACTTAAAAACAAGCTCGAAAAATTACCGATCGCCATAGCACGCGCCCTGCGTGAAGTACATGACCGTGCATTGGTAATGCAAAAAGAACTCGAATTAAAGGCTTCGCATGCCTTCAAAGCATCGATCATTAATACGATTCCATCGCAAATTGTAGTGATCAATGAAGTTGGTGACATTGTTGAATCGAATGATGCATGGAAGACCTATCTCGCCGAAAATCTGCCCGGTTCCCTGAAGCTAGAAGACGAACCTTTGAACTACAGAAACGTACTAAAAAAACTCTTGAATTCGGCTAATGCATGTGATTGGATTTTTGAGGAACTTCAAAAACTGATTGAAGGAAAAACCGATCATCTTTCCCACGATTGTGCATTCGCTCCTTCTGGTCAAAAATCGTGGTTTGTATTGCACGCAATTGCCCGACCAGATGAAAAAGGCGCTGTCATCACGCACTCAAACATAACCGATCGGGTAAAGTCCGAAATAAAAATTAAGAAGAACGAGCAAGAATTTCGTTCACTGGCAGACAACGCTCCTGATTGGATTATTAAAATCCAGAAAGATTTCACCGTTGAATACATCAATCGCGAATTATTTGGACATTCTCCACAAGAAATAATCGGGAATCATGCGTTAGATTTTATCC
>JBNKGN010000374.1:0-3223 GCA_050289845.1 Crocinitomicaceae bacterium
AAGGTCCAAAGAATTACATTTGCCGTTTTCCGTGCGATCGGCAACAATTGATCGTCAAAATCACTTTCTGATTTTTCAACATAAGGAACAACGTATTCGTCAATAAGCGATTGGATCACACGTGCGACCAACCAGGTAACATTGAGAATGAAAATGATAATAAATATATTCGCAAAAAAGCGGTCAATCCCATCGCTAAAGTGCAAGCGATTAAATCCCCAATAAAAACCGAGAATCACAATACCGTAGACAACAGGTTCTTCCAATTGGTCCACGAGAATGTCATCCAGACTCGATTTTGTTTTGCTGGCAAGTGTTTTTACAAATCGTCCGATAATCATGTAAAGCACTTTTCCAACAACGACTGCTCCGAACAAAATTGCTGCAGATACCACCCAATTATAAATCGAGTTGGTTCCCCACATTGTTTCCATCCAAACCGGCACCCAATCAGGATAATCGGTATTTGCAACGTTTTCACTTAGAATAAAGAAATTGCTCATAATTCTATCTTTGAAATTTAACACGCGAAGATAAGCGATTGCGGAAGAATATGGGACGTGATTTCGAATAATTCGTATCTTGGAGAACTTAAATTACGCGCTATGAAAAAAATATTTGGACTATTATTTATTGTCGGAATTACTTTAAGCTCTTGTGGATCAAGTACATCTGTTTCTCAGCCAGAGGAGGTCGGAGAGCAAGTGATGGATCTCCTGAAGGATATGGACGACATGTCTTTGGAAGACTTTAAGGAGTATTTTATCTCCCTGGAAGAAATTAGAGATATGAGCAAAGATCCTGATTTAGTGAAAGATGAGGAAGGGAGAAATCGCCTTTCCAAACTGACGAAAGAGGAATATAACGAAGGGTTGAGTCGCTCGTTTTCACAACTCGTTGAGAAGGGAAGTGAATTGAAAATCAAATGGTCAGAAATCGAGTTCGAAGACTTTACGTACGAAGTAGATACCCAAGGTGGCTTGAAGTCCTGCAACGGGAAATTGTTGTTCAAGTACGATGGAAATTCCTATCAGGTGCGTACCTACTCAGTGTTTGATGGTTCTGGTTACTCGCTTGCCAACGTGAGAAGCGTTCGAAAAAAATAAATCACCTCAATCTCAATTGTTTGAAAGCTCAGCTGTCCTAAAAGTATAGGATTGTCTGGGCTTTTATACTTCTTTAACATGCCATTCCTTAGAAACCTGTTATTTTTGCGTTAGTGGCAAAACAGCATTTCAAATACAATCCGAAGACCTTATCGTACGAAGAGGTGAAAGTGAGCTTTGGGCGCAAAGTTATGCGCGTGTTGTTGTGGCTGGCACCCAATATCGTTGTCGCTTTGGTGATTGCTTTTTTCTTCACCCGCCAAATCGACTCCCCTAAGGAAAAAGAGCTGAAAACGAAATTAAGTCGGGTAGAAGCTGAGTTGTTGCGGATGCAAGAAGATATGGGGCAGGCGAACGAAGCACTGGATGCCATTGAAGCGCGCGATGAAAATATGTATCGAGCGGCCATGCACGCGAAGGAATTTCCGAAAGAATTGCGTCGAATGGGAACAGGGGGAAGCGATCGTTATGCCTACTTATCGGATCTCCCTAATTCAGAACTCTTGAAGGCAACGGCAGAGCAATTGGATAAATTAGAACGTCGCTTGCATGCACAGAGTCTATCTTTCAACGAATTGGCGCAGTTGGCCAACAAAAAGGAGGAAATGCTTTCCCATATTCCCGCCATTCAACCGGTGCGTAATTCCGAATTGAAACGGGGGATTTCTGGTTTCGGATATCGTGTCGACCCGATTTATCATACAAGCATGATGCATACAGGGGTCGATTTTACTGCGGACAAGGGAACAGAAGTCTATGCAACTGGCGATGGGTATGTTGAGGAGATTGAAGACAAACGCTGGGGCTATGGAAAAAGTATCATCATTAATCATGGCTTTGGATACAAAACCAGATACGCACACTTAAGCAAATTTGAAGTGAAAGTAGGACAAAAGGTGAAGCGAGGTGAATTGATTGGACTTATCGGTTCTACAGGGAAATCTACTGGGCCACACCTTCACTATGAAGTCGTGAAAGACGGCGTAAAAGTAAATCCTATCGGATATTTCCATTCCGACTTAACACCTGCACAGTACGAGAAATTGCTTGAGATGAGTGAAAACTCTCAAAAGGCGATGGACTAAGCTTCGTTTAAATCTGACATATTGACTGTCATTTCGACACAAAAAATACCTGTTTCGGCGTTGGAATGGCACATTTTGGCAGGAAACTCCCGATGGCATAATCATTGACCACTGCTTGTCAGTTGTTAATTGAAAACAGAAAATTAAAATAAGTCATGGGAAAAATAATCGGAATTGATCTTGGAACTACCAACTCTTGCGTTTCGGTAATGGAAGGAAATGAGCCGGTAGTAATTACTAACTCGGAAGGAAAACGAACTACACCTTCAATTGTTGCTTTCGTAGAAGGCGGTGAGCGAAAAGTAGGAGACCCTGCAAAACGTCAGGCGATCACCAATCCGACGAAAACGATTTACTCTATTAAACGATTCATGGGATCTTCCTATGATGAAGTGAAAGATGAAACTACACGCGTTCCATACAGCGTAGTGAAGGGAGATAACAATACACCACGCGTGGTTATCGATGATAGAAAATATACGCCTCAGGAAATCTCAGCAATCATTCTTCAAAAAATGAAGAAAACTGCAGAAGATTACCTTGGACAAGAAGTATCAGAAGCTGTTGTAACGGTTCCTGCTTACTTTAACGATTCGCAACGCCAAGCAACGAAAGAAGCTGGTGAAATTGCAGGATTGACCATCAAACGTATCATCAATGAGCCTACAGCGGCTGCACTTGCATACGGTTTGGACAAGAAAGGAATCGACCAAAAAATTGTGGTATTCGACTTTGGTGGAGGTACACACGACGTTTCTATCCTTGAATTAGGAGATGGCGTTTTTGAAGTATTGTCTACAGATGGTGATACACACCTTGGTGGAGATGACGTGGATAACGCGATCATCAATTGGTTGGCCGAAGAATTTAAATCGGATGAAGGTCTGGATTTGAGAGAAGATCCCAACCAATTAACAATACACAAACATGGTCACAATAAAGTTGTCTTTTCTGATTTCACTCAACCACCAACTCAACATGTGATCAATGCCCTTCAGTTGGAAAAGATGTGCAAATCAGAGCTTCTTGGGT
>JBNKGN010000375.1:0-3222 GCA_050289845.1 Crocinitomicaceae bacterium
TTCAAAGTGACTGTTGTTCTCTTCGGAAGACGTTTCCCAAGATACTTCAATGTCTTGCAAGTCTTGTTTTGCCTTCACGTTGATCAATGTAACCGGCAAAAGGATGGTCGAAGTTACCGTAATATCATCAATAGCCACTGATGGGTCGGTTCCAATACCATCTCCATCATTTGCCCAAACAAAACCAATTTTAAAGTTGGGAATATTTTCTGCACACACGGGGATTGCTATTGAGTACGTCGTCCAGAAACCTTGTTCTCCACCCGCGCATGCTTGTTGAGTTTGAGGTGCACAGCAAATTCCAAAAAAGCTGCAAATAAAGGCGTCAAGACAAGAGCAGCATTGTGTTGCCGCTGGTGTGGATAGTGTTGTCCAGGAAGTTCCACCATCGCAACTGTATTGTACAAGAAAACCATCATCACCCTGTGCTGCTATATAATTAAAATCGAGTGTAAGCGCGCCGTAACCCGTCGTGTTTATGTTGGGAGACTCAATCCGCTTGTTGGTAGCATTAGCAGGTCCAGTTTCATCGTAAGCCGCTCCACAATCGGGTGTTCCACACAATCCGCCAATAGCACTAATATGCAGTGAAGCATCAAGGTTAGAGCAAACAGATCCACAGTTTCCGGCAGCGTTTCCACATTCTTCACCACTTACGTACCATTCATTGGCGCTTCCGCCCTCCGCACCTAAGACGGTTTGCGACCATGTTCCACCACTTGAAGAAGGATAACCTACAGCAGAGGTGCCTCTTGCTGCACTTCCTGCACCAAAAGTCTCCGTCCAAATAATTTGAGATTCTGCTGAAATAAAAATGAAAAGGAAGCTTAAAAGCAGCGTGATTCGTAGCATAGTAGTATGTAATTAGTTGGTAGTAAGGGAAATGTACTCAAAATCTACGGCATTTCCAATTTATTGGAGAATCATTCATTTTCCATTGTTTTCGTTCATGGAAAAGAGGAGAACCATCTTTCCAACAAGAAAATACCATCAGAACTGGATGAATTACGGACGAATTCATGTCAAACCCATTCCGATAGTGAACAAAAAAAGCAGGGTGGTTCAGGCAAGAACGAGTCAAAACACCTTATTTCGGGTCGTTTCTGTCATTAAATTGTCATCAAAAGCAAAAAATTAAGACAATTTCGAAAAATTAACAGAAAGGGTCGGGGGAACCACACGGATTCGGCAATATTCAGTAACTTTGTTTGAATTAAAAGCTATTAAAATGATTTTAGGAGTTTTCGGTCCTTGGCAGGTAATTGCAATCTTAGTGGTTGCCCTTTTGTTGTTCGGTGGTAAAAAGATTCCCGAGCTAATGAAAGGTCTTGGAAAAGGAGTAAAGGAATTTAAAGACGCTTCGAAACCAGAGGAAGCTACGGCTGAATCTGTTGATTCTGAGGACAAGAAATAAATTTCTGCATGCTGCGTACTTTTGCTGAAGTTCAAAATGCACTTACTTCAGGTGCTACCGTTGTAGAGATACTCGATGGTTACCTTGCGGTAATTCGTGAGAATGAACACCTCAATGCTTTTCTCGAAGTTTTTGAAACATCTGCGCGCGCTCAGGCGGAACAGGTGGATCAAAAGATCAAAAACGGATCCGCAGGGAGGCTTGCGGGCGTCGTTATTGGTTTGAAGGATAATTTGTGCTACAAAGACCACAAAGTTTCGGCGGCCTCTCAGATTCTAGAAGGATTTGAATCGCTTTACACGGCAACAGCAGTGCAACGTCTAATCGATGAAGATGCTGTGATTATTGGACGACTTAATTGCGACGAGTTTGCAATGGGAAGTTCCAACGAAAATTCAGCGTTTGGCCCAGTTAAAAATCCACACGACCCGTCGAAAGTGCCTGGAGGTTCTTCAGGAGGATCGGCAGCAGCAGTTGCAGCAGGAATGTGCACCGCAGCTCTGGGAAGTGATACGGGTGGATCCATTCGTCAACCCGCGAGTTTCACTGGAACATACGGTTTGAAGCCTACCTACGGTCGAATTAGTCGGTACGGATTAATTGCCTACGCCTCTTCTTTCGATCAAATTGGGCCATTCACCAACGCATTGGAAGATGCCGCGGTGCTTCTCGAAATCATGGCAGGTGCTGACGAATATGATGCTACAGCGTCGTCTGAAAAAGTAGGTACATACGCCGAAAAACAAGAAATGTCAGGCAAACGCATTGCCGTTATTCGGGAATCACTGGAAACCGAAGGTATCGATCCTGAGGTGAAAGGAAAAATGCTCGAATTGATTGCTTCTTTGCAGAATCAGGGACACACGGTTGAGTATGTTTCATTCCCTTATTTGGAATACATGGTTCCGACCTATTACGTGCTCACAACGGCAGAGGCATCGTCGAATCTTTCGAGATTTGATGGCGTGCATTACGGTTATCGAAGTGAAAATGCGCAAGGCGTAGAACAGACCTATAAAAAATCGCGTACGGAAGGTTTTGGACCAGAAGTGCAACGCCGAATTATGGCGGGAACTTTCGTACTCTCTCACGGATATTACGATGCCTATTACACAAAAGGGCAGAAAGTACGTCGCGTATTGCAAGACAAAACCGATGCGATTTTATCCGAATACGATTTTATTTTAACGCCAACAACTCCAACAACTGCTTTTGATTTGAATGCCGTTACGGATCCAATTTCAATGTATTTGCAGGATATTTACACGGTGCACGCCAATTTATCAGGGAATCCAGCGATTTCGTTGCCGATTGGAACTCACAGTAACACACTTCCTTTTGGAATCCAATTGATGGCAAATCACTTTGAAGAGCAGGCGTTATTCAATTTTGCAAGAGTACTCGAACAAATTTAACCGTTGAATATGATTAGAAAGGTTGTGAATTTTATTGCTGTATTAATGCTTGCAGGGCAGGTAAATGCTCAAAACACGCCATATACAGGAGAAGACAGCCTTGAACGGATGCAGATGATTGAAACCATTGAGCAAAGCTTGATGCTCTTTTATGCTGAATCCGCACCGAACGGAAATATAGATTCGGTAAAAGAAGCGTTGAGTTTTGAAAAATCTGAAGTACCTACGTATTCCGATGCTGTGTATTGCGATCGCCTCGATAAGCTCAATCAAATGAGTCCTTTCCACCTCGATTGCAACGAAACAACACTCAGTACAATCAAATTTTTTGTGGAAAAACGCCGCGGTTTTGCACGGGTCGTTTTGGGTCGTTCTGAACTGTATTTCGATATG
>JBNKGN010000376.1:0-3210 GCA_050289845.1 Crocinitomicaceae bacterium
TCAAACTACGCGTCGTATTTGTCAGGGAAACTTCATCAAAGCCATCCATGCCATAGACAACAGTAAATCGCTCTCGTACAGGACGCAAAACATGCTGGTACATGCGAGCGAGTTCCAGTGAATAGGTGCCCGTCAATTGAAATGGTGGTTGGACGGGATTGACCAATGGACCGAGGCTGTTGAAAAGTGTTCGTACGCCCAACTTTGCGCGAATCGGAGCCACCTCTTTGAGCGTTGGGTGAAACAAGGTCGCATGTAAAAAGCAGATATTCTTGGTCTCCAAATCGTTTTGAAGTTGTTTTGAATTTGTGGAGAAGGACATGCCGAGCGCTTCGAGAACATTCGAAGAGCCGCAATTGGAACTGACACCGTAATTTCCGTGTTTGATGACCTTGTGTCCCATGGCCGCTAGTACGAGAGAACTGGTTGTAGAAATGTTGAAGGTATCTTTGCCGTCCCCTCCTGTTCCGCACAAATCAATCGCATTTTCGGTCGCGATATCGGGGACAATTGCTCGTTCCAAAAGCGCTGTTCGAAAGCCTGTCAATTCTTCAATCGAAGCACCTCGAAGTTGAATGCCCACAAGAATTGCAGCAATTTCTTCGGGAGCAATACTTCCTTCGCCAATCGCGTGAATAAATGCGGCGGCATCTTCGGAGGAGAAGGTTTCTCGTGCCATGATGGTCTGGATAAATCGTTTCATGCTGTTGTTTTTTGAAGTTTTTTGAGACGAGCGGTATTGACCCAATTTTGGATCATTTTTCTTCCATCGCGCGTGAGGATCGATTCTGGATGAAATTGCACCCCGTATATCGGGAGTTCTTTGTGCTCAAGAGCCATGATTTCGGATTCGTAATGTGCGGTAATGCTCAAACAATCGGGGAGCTGCGTTGCGACCTTCCAACTGTGATAGCGACCAACAGGAAAACTTGAGTTGATGTCTTCAAAGAGGGCAGATCGAAGGTTGTGCTCAATTTCAGAGGATTTCCCGTGCATTGGAACCACGCATTGTTCGAGTTTTCCTCCAAAATGAAGGGCCAACGCTTGATGTCCCAGGCAAACACCCAAAATCGGTTTTTCGGCTGCAAATTGTTCTATTACGGACATTAATTCTCCTGCTTCGGAAGGAATGCCTGGACCAGGTGACAAAAGTATTGCATCTGATTCCATCAATGTCTGATAGCAAACCGAATTGTTGCGGTGGACCGTTACGGTGACTTCGTCTATTTCACGTAAGTAACGAACGAGGTTATAGACGAACGAATCAAAATTATCTATGACGGCAATTTTCATGAGTTTACAGAAGTTTGAAGGTGTTGTTGGGTTTGGGCAATAGCAGTGCGAAGTGCTTTCAATTTATGATGTACTTCTTGCGCTTCTCGCATAGGAATGGAGTCTAAAACGATGCCTGCACCAGCGCGGTAATGAAGCGTGTTTTCTTTGCTCAGGATGCTGCGAATCACAATAGCCATGTTGATGTCACCTTGGGGTTGAAACATGCCAATCGCTCCGCCGTAAAAAGTGCGTGGTGTTTTTTCGTAGGCGTGAATCAATTCCAATGCTTTGGGTTTCGGCGTTCCCGAAAGGGTGCCTGCGGGAAAAGAATGACTCAACGCCGCTATCGCATCTGTCGTGTTCATGGCTCCGACTACTTTAGAAACCAGGTGAATCACATGGCTGAAATGTTGAACTTCTTTGTAACTCTCAACGCGAACCTGATGGCAATCCCGACTTAAATCATTGCGGGCCAGATCAACCAACATGGTGTGTTCGGCGTTTTCTTTTTCATCTTCTTTCAAAAATGCCAGTTGTTGCGCATCCACTTCATCAATTCCAGTTTTCGGTACTGTTCCAGCAATTGGGTGGATCTCCGCTTTTCCATTTCGAACCAGAAGTTGGGCTTCGGGAGAGGAGCCAAAAAGGC
Organism: Crocinitomicaceae bacterium; assembly: GCA_050289845.1. Taxonomy (GTDB): domain Bacteria; phylum Bacteroidota; class Bacteroidia; order Flavobacteriales_D; family Crocinitomicaceae; genus UBA4466. The sequence continues at coordinate 1,925 of JBNKGN010000376.1, forward strand.
GGTAGTTTTCAAAATCGAAGTAGAACAAATACGGAGAAGGATTCAAACGACGCAGACTGCGGTATACATGAAAATCATCGCCAAAAAATGACTGCTCAAAGGCATTGGAAAGTACCAGTTGAAACACATCCCCGCGTTGGCAATGTTCAATTCCTTTTTTAACCAGGGTTTCGAATTCGGAATCTTGCAGCAAGGCACGCTCTTTACCGAACAACTCAAACGGGAGCTCTGAGGATTCTGGAAGGTTCAATAAATCCGCAATGTTGATGTGCTGAAATTCACTACTGAGACTGTTTTCAATCAATAGTCCTTCGTTCGTGAAATGATCAATGATGAGCACGTAGCGAAAGGCAAAAAAGTGAACGAGAGGAATGTCACCCTGGGCATCGTCAAATGATAAATGCGTTTCATCAGCGAGTGAGAATTCGAAACTCATACGACCGAAGAAGCCATTGTTTTCCGTGATTTCAAAGTGATAGCTGGAAACTAATTCGGATAACTGACTTTGCAGGGTTGAGGATCGATCGACAGGAATGGTGCGTTCTGTACTGGGATCTTCGACAGTGAATACACCGTGTTCCAATTTTAGTGTGATCAGTGGGTCAAAGGCGATAAAGGAACGACTGTCTTTTCGCGAATGATAATCGTTGCTCTCCAACAAACAGCAATTGCGATACTCATGGCGGAGTTGCAAGTAGAGTTGAACGGGAGTGCATCTGTCCGCATTGAACGAACGTTGATTCGAAAAAATTTTCATTGGATAAAAAAAAAATGAGGTAAAAAAAAACGACCTGTCGGGTATGACAAGTCGTTATAATATTTTAATTCAACTAAGAACTAACGCCAGGCACACCAACTCATGGTTGATTGCCACCACCACTGGCGGTTTACGAAGTTGTTTTGTTGTTTAGATGTGTTCATCGCACCAAAGATCACGAATTATTTTTCGAAAAAACAACGATTAATTGAAATATTTTTTTTCACTTTGTCCTAACAATGAAAAAAGGAAACACATACTCTTGGCTTTGGAACGACCTAATTTAGGGACGTTCGAGTGTGTTGAATAAAATAAATTCTAACCCGATTCGGTCCTGTCACTGAATCGGGTTTTTTATTGAAAAAAATGAAATTAGCAAACAAAATCGCTGCCGCCAATCGATCATTTGTGATCGCGGGACCTTGCAGTGCAGAAACGGAGGAGCAGGTTTTAGGGATTTGCTCTGAGATCGCGAAAAATGATAAGGTGCAAATGTTGCGCGCAGGTATTTGGAAACCACGCACACGTC
>JBNKGN010000377.1:0-3195 GCA_050289845.1 Crocinitomicaceae bacterium
CTCTCTGCCTTCATTTGAGACGTCTGAATTTGAAGGGTCCGCTGTTGTTCCATCCGAAGCCGCAGGATCCCCGCTTCCATTTTCTTGCTCAGAATCATTCGAAGCTGCAGTCGTTTCTTGTGGTGTCTTTTTATCGTTACCGTCGGACGAATCCGTTCCTGCGCACGAAGCCAAAAGGAAGATCAGTAGAATGATGGGAAGGCTGAATTTTGTATACATATTGCTTAGACGTATGAAAATGTGGTTTATTACGTTCACTAATGTAAGGAACGATAATTATTAATCCAACCAGTGTCACTCACATCCTTGAGTAAGCGCCAAAAATTGGTATCTAAAAAGAAGTCGGAATCTACGTGTGTTACGCCATAGCGATCAGAAAGGTACTTTTCTTGCTCGGGTGAAGGTTTGTGGTATTTGTTGCTCCATCCCATTTCTGTGTTGTGTTTAAAGGGATAAGTTCCAAAGCGAATTTTCCAAAGCGAATCCAGAGGATTGCAATAATTAACTTCCTTCCACGCCACCGAATCGAAAACGAGGCCGCAATCCAATCCATTTACTTCAAAATAATTGACGCGATCGGGGTTGTAGACGCTCGGCCATTCTCCTGAAACAATTTTAATAAAAGATGCCTTGTCAAGAATACGTTTGTTGGTCAACACACGTCCATTGTCCAACCATGCAGCATACGTGCAAATTTGACTGTTCGCACCGATGGAAACACGCACCCCAAAACAACCACGAGCACGCTCGGGTTGCACAACGGAGGCACATACCAACCAAACAAAAAGGATCCAAAGACGCATCATAGCAATGAAAAGATACGAAAATTATGCCGAAAAGGTTACCTAATTATTTGGATTTGAAGACGGTAAAAACAACGAGTGCAGCAATAAGCGAAAATACGGTCGGCGGAATCCAACTGTTGGATAAGAAGAAGGTGACTAGCAGTCCTGGAATTAGGAAAATAGCGAGTAAATGATACTTTCCCTGGTGTTTTTTATCGTTATTCAAATCGGTAGATATTTGAGGGGGTAACACAAGCATGTAAAGGAATATCCATGGTTGTTATTTCTGGAATTGCGTCTTCCAACTCATCGAAGTGATACAATCCGATAAATCGACAGCGAGGAGAGCATTTGGCGAGAAAACGATCGTAATATCCTTTTCCATATCCTATCCGATGTCCATTGGAATCGACGGTAAGCAAAGGAACAATTACAATATCGAAATGTTCGGCGGCAATCACCCGTCCTTTTGAAGGTTCCGGAATGCCCCAATCAGAAATTTCCAATTGATCTTCTGTTTCGAAGAGCAAATGTTTCATCTCGTCCGTTTTGCGATTGATTTTTGGCACTGCAACTTGCGCATTGAAGGCTGTTGCTTTTTCCCAGATTTTATACGTGTTAATTTCTTTAGTGCGCTCGATAGGCAGAAAGAGACTCACGCGCTTCTCTTCGAATTGAAAATTCTTGAACAGATTCAAAGTGACATTTTCAGAAATTCGCTCCATTTCCCCAGGGGATAGCGTTTTCCGACGTTCCAAGTAGTTTTGCCTCAATTCTTTCTTTGTCATACACATGTATTCCTCTGGATAATCTTTATTTGTAGCGTAGCGTGATCTTAAAAATAGTGATTTCAGGGCGCTATTAACGGAATAAAAGAAATTTTAATCGTATTTAAATTAATCGTATCTTTTGCCTCATTAAATTAGAATGAAACGTATACAACTACTTTTACTGTCTGTTTTGGTGCTAAGCACGTCACTGATTTTCATTGATTCGAAGGAACATGTGTCGGCACTTAAAAAACAAATCGATTTTGAGGAACTCCCTGTCGAGGATGTTCTTTTAATGCTCGGAGATGATACTATTCAGCATCATATCTCAAAGTTTGACCCAGCAAAAGCTGCCGTTGGAGAAGATCTGGTACTCCGTGGTTTAACAGAGAAAGACGGCAAAAAAACACAACGTATTTCCAAACATTTTGTGTGTACGGATTGCCACAATTTGACCCGTGAATTTGAGGATATTACCAGCGAATCTCCCGAAGACCGTTTGAATTTTGCCAAGGAAGCAAACCTCACATTTCTACCAGGATCAACGTTTTGGGGGATTTACGATAGAAATTCTTTCTACAACAAAGATTACATCAAAAAATACGGTGATTTAGTGACGAATGCACGCGATTCACTGCAAAATGCGATTCAAGTCTGCGCAAAATATTGTTCTTCTGGAAGATACTTGGACGATTGGGAGGTAGAGGCGATCATGCATTATTACAAAACGCTTCAATTGAAGGTAAAAGATTTACACCTCTCAGAACCTGTACTGAAAAATATCCGCAAATACGCACAGCTCAAACCCGATGAGCGCAAAGACCTGATCCGAACGATCAAAGATTCCTACGTTCATGGTTACGATGCAACTTTTCTAAAACCAACCCCTACCGACCAGCGTAAGTATGGTGATGGTGGTGATGCCGCCAACGGGGAATTGATTTACGAGAAGAGTTGTTTGCATTGCCACGGAGGCGGAAGATTGACGTATTTGTCATTGAGTAAATCGAAACTTGACGCACGCATGTTCTGGCGAAACAGAAGCAATTACAGAGACAAATCTTTGTACCAAATTATTCGCTACGGAACCTATGCAAAAACGGGTAGAAAGCAATACATGCCTTTGTATACCGAAGAAAAAATGAGTGATAATCAAATCAATGATTTGATGGCATATATTAAACAATTGGCTGGAAAATGAATTTAAAAACGATCGCTTTAGCAATAACCACTGGATTTTCGCTAGTGTCTTTTGGGCAGGATGTAGAACATACGTTTAACGGCACGCGCATTCTTAATGGACATTCGACACAAACGTTAAAATCCAATATTCTTCAATTCCGCATCGAACACCGTTTTGGTGATTTGGCGGGCGCGAACGGAGGAATGAACAACTTTTTCGGATTCGATGAAGCTGCAGACATCCGTTTTGCTTTTGAATATGGAATCACCGACAAACTGATGATAGGCTTGGGCAGAAACAAAGGAACCGCTGCTCCGTATCGAGGTTTGCTAGATGGGTTTATTAAATATAGAATCCTCACGCAAAACAAAGAGAAAGGAATTCCATTGAATCTCGCAGTGATGGGGGCCAGCACTCTAGCTTACGGAAAAGCAATTAACGATCCAACTTTGGTGCA
>JBNKGN010000378.1:0-3176 GCA_050289845.1 Crocinitomicaceae bacterium
CACAATCCGCTTCGAATAGAAATTCTATTTCTCTTCCCCAGCGACCAACCCTCTCTAAAAACGTCCTATTATCTCAACATCTTACTTGTCACTTACCCGATACAACTCCAAATCCTGAAAATCAAAACTAAAATCCATATCTGGGGCGATTCCTTTCATTTTTATTTCCGTTGCCTTCCCCGTTTCATCCAAGGTAAAAAGAGCAAAAGCATCGCAATCCATCTCCTTGTATTCCCATTCAATCGCAAAGGTATTGGCCTGATAGAAATGCATTTTTCCCGTCAATCGAGGGGATCGTTTCGAGACGAACCACAAGTCTCCCTCGCGCAATTCAACGGTCACGTCACCAAACCAATCATCACGATAGGTTCCAATGAAATTTTCACTATTCACACTATTTTGATCTGCGGATTCACAAGTCTTCCATACTTCAGAAACAACACTTGTAGATTCCTCTTCCGAAAACTGAATGTACTTTGCCATGCGTTCGATCCAATCAATATCCTCATGTCCGATCAGCGCATCTTTGATTTCGTTCGCGACAGAAATAAAACTGTAGCCTCCAGGCGCCGCGTTGGTGAGTACAACAATTCCTGCATTTAACTCTGGAATTAAAATCGTCTGAGATAGCATCCCAGGCATTCCTCCTGTATGACTGACAATTGTGTAGCCGTCTTCATCCTTTAGAAACCAACCTAAGCCATACGCATTAATATGATTGTTGTAATTGCCTGTCCCTTCGGCGTGGTAGGTCAACAGCGTTTGTGCTTCCCACATTTTAGCTTGCGTCTGTGGAGTCAATAAGGTATCACCATTGTATATTCCGTTGGCTAAATGCATCAACATCCATTTAGAAAGATCCTCGACACTCGCGTAGATTCCGCCAGCAGGACCAAACACTTTATTTGGATCCAAGTACGCGTTAATTTGTGCAAGTTCACCGCCCACACTCGAATGGGGTTTCGCAACATTTTTCTCAGATTTAAGATTTTCACGATACCCGACAGACCGTTTCATTTCTAGAGGCTTCATAATTTCCTGCTCCACAAATTGATCCCAAGGCAGCCCACTCACTCGGTGAATCACCTCTCCTGCAACAATATACAGCAAGTTGTCATAATCGTATTTCGTGCGAAACTCGGAAGTAGGTTCCTGATGCTGAAAACTCGTTAAAATATCTTCTATTTTAAAATCCGAACCATCGGGAATAAACATCAAATCGCCAGCGCCCAATCCCAATCCACTACGGTGTGTTACCAAATCGAGAATCATAAAATGTTCGGTAACGTATGGATCGTACATTTTAAATTCTGGAATAAGATCCGTGACTTTGTCCGTCAATTTCAATTTCCCTTGATCGACTAGCATTCCCAATGCCGTTGTGGTAAATGCCTTACTATTGGATGCGATGGAGAAAAGGGTATTTTGATCGACTTTCGCACCAGTTTCAAGCGAGGCAATCCCGTATCCTTTCGACACGATCACTTCCCCATCTTTTACCACCGCAACGGCAACTCCCGCTTGAGGAAGGGTTTTCATGGATTCGGCGACAACACTATCGACGTAAGCCGTTGTTACTTGTGCCAAAGTGATCGAACTCAAGAAAAAGGAGATAAAAAGGAATAAAAGAAGGCGCATAATTTCAATTTTGCTCTAAATTAGTAAAGGATGTCGAAAGTTGAATTCCCGTTGGTCACATCGCCAGCGATTTTATGGAATATTCGAACTTCCTGCATCAAAAAACTATGAAACAGCAACTTCAACTTTCAATTCCCGCACCATGTGGCGAATCCTGGGAAGACATGACTCCCGAAGCGCAAGGACGTCATTGCCAAAAATGCGATCGGAACATTCTAGATTTTACGCACTATTCGGACCGTCAATTGTTGGATCTCGTGCAAAAAAAAAATGGACAGTTGTGCGGACGTTTTACAGCAAATCAGTTAAATCGACCTCTGATTGCTCCAAAAATGATCGACCGAACATATGATTTGCGTGCTGTTGCACTTGGACTGGGGATGCTTGCGTGCGTACCAGCTTATAGCGCGGTGAACGTTCGTTCGCAAATCTCCTTAACAGAAATCATCACGGCTGAACCCATTAGTTCCCCTGCTGACTCCCTAAAACCTTCAGACGATCCTGACTTCATTCGACTTGACTTTGTCGATGCTGAAAACGGGGAATTTATTCCTTTTGTGCGAGTGCTTTTGCTTGACTCTATCGGTACCATATTGGGAGGTGCTGAAAGCGATTTCGATGGAAAAATCATCATCCATCTTACCGACGAGATCAGAAGTAAGGTCACTGATGTTCGCATTAAAGCACAAATAATGGGCTATTTGGATGTAAATGAAAATTGGGAAAACTTCAAGTACCACAATTTTGGTACGATTGCATTGACACCTGATACCACTCAGGAAATTATGCTGGGGATTATTGTTGTGGATCCCATCGACAATTTTGACATCCACAATCCACGCCCGAGCACCACCTGGAGACCGCGCAGACCAGGAAGTAGAGACTAGTCACCTCTTATGTAACATTGATCACATAGTTTCTTTGAAAGTTTTACTACTTTGGCGGCAAACTGAAACTATGCAATCTCGAATACTACTCGTGGCAAGTCTTGTACTGTCATTTACTACCAAAGCACAGAACCCACTTTTTATTCCTCCGTCCATAAGTACAACCACCATGGATTTGACCTTGCAGAACGGAATCACCCAGTTCTACAACGGCATCAACACCAATACAATGGGAGCTAATGGAAGTCTCCTTGGACCAACATTAATCATGAATGAAGGCGACAATGTGACGATTAACGTAGAAAATCAATTGGGCGAAGCGACAACCATTCACTGGCACGGAATGCACGTCGCTCCCGAAAATGATGGTGGACCGCACTCGATTATTCAGGATGGTGCTACTTGGAGTCCAAGTTTCACTGTAATGGATCGCGCTGGAATTAACTGGTACCATCCGCACTTGCACATGAACACAAACAAGCATGTATCGAAAGGGATTGCAGGAATGATCATTGTGAAGGATGCAGAAGAAGCCGCATTGACTTTACCGAGAACCTATGGTGTGGATGATTTCCCGTTGGTACTTCAAACGAAAGGATTCGATGCTTCTGGTCAAATTGAATGGATGTCACATCTGGACACCGCTCTGAT
>JBNKGN010000379.1:0-3175 GCA_050289845.1 Crocinitomicaceae bacterium
GTGTGTACTTCAAATTAAATCTTACACAAATCAATAATTATGGAAAAGAAAAATGACGTCGGATTACTAATGATTCGAATAATAATTGCGGGTCCCATGTTCCTTTATGGCATTGGAAAAATACTCCACGGCATCGATTTTATTAAAGACATGCTGGCAGCAAATGGCATCCCCACCTTGATAGCTTATGGCGTTTACGCTGGTGAAATAATCGCACCAATACTGATTCTGATAGGATTTCGAACAAGAATTGCAGGCGCCATCTTCGCAATCAATTGTCTCACTATTATCCTGTTGTCCCAAACGCAGAACATCTTTCGTCTGAACGATTTCGGTGGATGGGCACTTGAGCTACTTGCAATCTATTTGGTGGTAAGTGCCTCATTATTCTTCACTGGTGCAGGAAAATATGCGATTTCAACAAAACAAAAATGGGATTAATCTAAAAAAATGAAAAACTCAAACACCACCAATCTTTGCGCCTTTTGGGAATTGGCTGGCACCAAAGCAGGTACAATGCAACTGAAAAATGGCGTTGGTACTGCCTCAATCCCGAACTCGGATTGGCCCAATCGCTTGTGGATTACAACCTCGATCCACCACGATCAATTAAGCCTTGCAAGAGAAATTATGTCGACTCAAGAAAAAACACACAAACTAGCTGTTTTTCAAGCAGAAGATGAAAACACTGCTATCCAACTTGCCCCACTGGGTTTCGAATTTGTCTCTGCACAAACAGGCATGAACTTATCGCTTTCACATTGGAAAATCAAACGACAATCCGATCGGGTTCAACTCATCCGCGTACAATCCTACCAGCAAGCAAAAAAATGGTCTCAGTTGTTCGCGGAAAGTTTTGGGTATGTCATTTCTGTCGATACAGTACGTTTGCTTCTCACTGACGCGTCCTTTTACATTATTCACGATCAAGGAGAACCTGCAGGTACGGTCATCCTGTTTTACACCGATGCTGTCGTTGGCATTCACGGTCTTGGAATACTCCCAGAAATGAGGGGACAAGGAATCGCTAAAATCACGATGGAAATCGTATTAAATCAAGTAAAACTACGAGGAAAGGAACTTGCGTGTTTACAAGCATCAGACAGTGCTTTTCGGATGTACAAAAGACTGGGGTTTCGCGAACAATTCAAAATGTTTAATTATCAAATCAATACACTATGAACACGATTAAAAATCTAGAATGGCGTTACGCAACAAAAAAGTTTGACGCAACAAAAAAGGTGAACGCGATCGACCTGGAAAAACTAAAAAAAGCCGTTCAACTTTCCGTTTCTTCCTTCGGACTCCAACTTTATAAGGTACTTATCATAGAAGACCTGGAAATAAGAGAACGTTTGAAGACTGCTTCGTGGAACCAGGACCAAATTACCGAGGCTTCGCATTTATTCGTTTTCTGTAATTATAGTAGTGTCCTGCCTTCTGACGTCGATGCTTATATTCAACGCACTGCAGAAATTCGAAATATTTCCACTGATGCACTTGAAGGCTACCGAAATTCAATGTCAGCATCCATGGCAAATATGCCTCAACAGGAACTAAGCAGTTGGTTGGAAAAACAGACCTATTTAGCGCTGAATAATTTGTTGATCGCTTGCGCGGAATTGAAAATTGACGCATGCCCAATGGAAGGATTTATTCCAGAAAAATACAACGAACTCCTGCAGTTGGACGCACAACGACTTAATGCGTGCATCATTGCTCCAATAGGCTATCGAAGTGTCGACGACAAAATGCAATTCCTACCAAAGGTTCGAAAATCCAATAAAGAATTATTTCAACACATCTGACGGCACAAAAAATGTCGATATAAATAACACTGTTGCCAAACAGCGCATTAAATGGTTAACGACCTGCGCTTCAAAAGACGTTCGAATATATAATTCCGAACGTCTTTTTGATATTCTGAACTTTTCGGCAGAAAATTGCGCGCACCTTTGCTCTTAAAATCATTCAAACAATTCAAGATGCGTTTAACAGATAGAAAACATGCAAAAACAGCGGGAATTTCGCTAATACTAATGGCACTTATTGCTGGGTATACTTATGGTTATGTACATAGCACACTCATTGTGGCAAATCATCCCAATGTCACTTTCGCACATCTCAAAAATGCCCCTTCATTATATATAAGTGGCGTCATCGGCTGGATCGTTATTCTAATCACCGATCTACTTGTTGCCTGGAGTCTTTACAAATTCTTTGCAAAGGTGAATCCGCGTATCTCATTGCTGTCTGGACTGATTCGAGGGGTCTATTCACTCATCCTTGCATTCGCTATTTTTCAACTCATCGCTGCCGGGCAACTTATCCGTGCAATCGAACCAAATCCCGAAGCGATCATGAACCACCTCACACTTTTTGAAAAATACTGGTCGTTTGGGCTAATTCTCTTTGGAGGACACTTATTCGCACTCGGCTATTTGTCTATCAAATCGAACAACGTCCCAAAATGGATCGGCTGGTTGCTATACGTTGCGGGCTTCAGTTACACCTTTATCCACGGTGCAAAAGCATGGACTGCAAATAGCGCAGAATGGATCTCATTCGTGGAAACAATCCTTGGGTTGCCAATGGCACTTGCCGAAATTGGATTGGCCATTTGGTTACTCTGGAAAGGTGGGAAACAGAAAGCACAACACTAAAATCCACACGGAAGACAGCAATTATAAGACTCGCATCTACCAAAAAATAAACACGGAATCTTTACGCTCTAGAGGCGCGTGCAATGTCGAGTCAATTGAAAGCGCGTCAATATTTTGTTCAATTGGTTTTGGATGCGTTTCAATCGAAGGCATTTTTTTGGCTGTGCTATCGTTCACCTTTTCCTGCAATTGCTCGCTCTTTTCGAGAGGCGCATTCGAGGGCATCTCTTCTTTGATCAAAGGTTTTACATTCGTGCGAGACGAAGAATTTCGGTTAAACGAAAGCACCATAAATGTCACAAAGCAGATCCCACTAAATAAAACGTGAAGAAAGGTCTGCATCCCAATTTTGTACAATTTTTCAGGACGTTCAGGAAGTAAATGGTCCAATTCTTTCGACAGTGCATCCCATCCTTTTTGCGAAGATTCAACCTGAATTTTAGAGGCAAGGTTTCGTGCCTGCGCATCCAGATTTCTTTCTTTATCTGTGTTCCAATTTTGCATACCAGTTC
>JBNKGN010000380.1:0-3172 GCA_050289845.1 Crocinitomicaceae bacterium
TTTCGCATCGAGGACTTGATCGTTAAAAGACACCCCTGGCGTAACCAATTCGGTTACCCCGCGCTTCACGATACCTTTTACAGTTTTGGGATCTTCCAATTGATCGCAGATAGCCACGCGCTGTCCCGAACGAACCAGCTTGGGCAAATAGGTATCCAAAGAATGGTGAGGGAATCCCGCCAATTCCAATTTGGAACCACCGTTGTTTCGGTTGGTCAATACAATTCCTAAAATCTTGGATGCCGTAATCGCATCTTCTCCAAAGGTTTCGTAAAAATCTCCTACACGAAACAAAAGCAAAGCTTGCGGATGGCGCGCTTTGATTTGATTGTACTGTTTCATTAAAGGAGTTTCCTTCGGTGTGCTTTCAGTTGCTTTTTTCGGAGTTGATTTCGCCAAGTGGATTCTATTTTGCCTTTCGGAAGGATAAAAGTACAGCCACCACCCAAGGACACAAAATTTACGCAGCAGTTGTTTTCAACAAAATCGACAAGTAATGAACGAATTCGCGAAGCTGGCTATCGTCCCAGTGGATATCGATAAGCTAACGACATCATGGTGCTACTTGCAAACGGCGCTCCGTTGTATCGATTGTTTTGAATCATAAAATTCATCGCACCCACTTGAAGCGAGAAATAAAACCCAAACATCAACCCTGATTTTGCTGCTCGAGGATCGATAAATCTGTCCTTGGCACCTTCGGGTTTGTTCAATAATTCAGCGTCGTAATACGCATTTGAAACCGTGGGATCGTTAAATTCCTGATTGAAGGTAAAATGCCCGCCAAACAGCATTCCCGCCGAAGCAGAAAAGAAAGACGTCGCGCTACCTTTATCCATCGCCACTCCTAAAGGTGCCAAAAAGAGTGGAGAAATATCCATTCCAACATTAAAATAGGTATTAAACAAAGACACATCGCCCATCCCTTCATCATCCTTGCGGTCCAACTTACGTCTGTACTTGCCTTCTTCCGATTTTGCTTCGAGCGTGGTTCCATGTCCGACACGTCCTCCCTCCATGGTAAATCCAAAATCAATTGGACCACCTCTACCCTGCAACACGGCGCCATACAACCTTCCAGGATTCAAATAATCAGAACGCGCCACAGAGGTCCACGAAATTTTGGGACCTACGCCAATATGCGGACCGATATCCTGCACCCCCACCGTTCCACTGCTTACACTAACATCTGCCGTAGTTGTCGTATACGTTGTCACCACCTTACCGCCGTCAGGCGTGCGCGACTCAATCGAGTAGGAAGAAGAATTGTAATTCGAAATGGTTCCTTGCTGGTAAGGCACGCTAATCATCTCTGGAGCGAACAATTGTTTCAAAGCATCTGCCCGCAAAGTAATGGATGGATAATAACTAATGCCTCGATAGTAATCGCCGACATCGCCCACTGTGATTCCAAAATTAAAATCCATTTTAAATTCAATCGAAGCGTACGGCAATCGAATTCGGTACCCAGGGCTTAGTCCAAGAAAATAGATATTCTCCCAATTTTTATGATAATACACGTACTGTTGCTTGATACCATACAAGCCTAAATTGGCTCCAAAAACAGGATGACCACGCAACACTTTTGAAACGCTTTGATAACTTCCGAAGGTAAGTACGTTAATAGGAGCATTAGCGCCAATAGCGATTTGGTAACCGTAATCCATCGATTCGTATTGCCCTGGAGCAGGCGTTTGCATCTGGTAAGAAGGATCAAAATAATCGAGTTGCTGCACGCGGTACGTTTTACCGAAAGCCATTTTAAACTCGAAATAATCCGCCAGAACGTTCACGCCAAACCAATTGCTTTCCGTTGCCGTTCCCTTCCCGAAATTGGGCTTAAAAAACTGAAACCCGATCCCCGAATGGTTTTTATCGATTTGATGTTGGTTGTATTTGTAATCTTCGCTCTTCTGCCCAAACAAACTGACTGTCAATAAACAAAAGGCAATGAGAAGGAAATATCTCATGATGTAATAGTGTTAATGTGGTATAATTATTACCTCAAATATACTTTTAAACTATTTTTACCGAAATAGTTACAGGAATTTTCTTTCAATGAACAAAAAACTAAAGCTTTGGGAATTAGACCGTCCCACCGAAGAAGAATTCAAAGCACAGGAAAAATTTCCCCTCACGGTGGTATTGGATAGTTTACGGAGCCTTACAAACGTGGGATCGTTTTTCCGCACGTGTGACTCGTTCAATGTCGAAAAAATCTACTTGTGCGGGATCACTGCGCAACCGCCACATCGCGAAATTCAAAAAACCGCTTTGGGAGCAACGGAATCCATGGACTGGGAATACCGCGAGGACATCATTTCTCTGCTGCGCGAACTGCAACTAACGGGCAAAAAAATCTGCTCGATTGAACAAACCGAAAACACTACCCTCTTGCAAGAGGTAGCAGGATTACCAAAAGAACATCACGTATTGGTTTTTGGCAACGAAGTCAATGGGGTAGACCAAGCCGTAATCGACCTTTCTGATTATGTCATAGAAATTCCGCAATTTGGCACCAAGCACAGTTTGAACGTATCGGTTTGCGCTGGTGTTGTCCTCTGGGAATTCGCGAAACGATCGCTTTAAACTTTCCCGGAACCTAAGTCTCTCAGGAGTTTAAAGTGGCTGATAATCGCTCCCATGAACGTACGGTGTTCGTGGTACGGCACATCGTATTCTTTCGCTGTTTCCTTGACAATTTTCGAAATTGCTGGATAATGAATGTGACAAATCGTTGGGAACAAATGATGTTCTACCTGGTGATTCAATCCACCTAAATACCACGTTAATCCTTTGTTTCCAACAGCAAAATTTGCCGTTGTTTTCATTTGATGAATGGCCCATGAATTTTCGACCTCATTGTTTTCATCTGGAAGGAAGAATTCGGTTTCTTCGATCACGTGCGCCGATTGAAATACCAACGCTAAGACCAAACCTGCAATCATCTGCATGATAATAAACCCAATCAAGACCTGATACCAAAGAAGATCTGTCACTAAAATTACCAGCACAATCGTAACGAAGAAATAAATTGCTTTGTAAATAATAATCCGTGCAAGTGCAGCGCCAAATGTGACCCCTTGTGTTTTTAATAGTCCGCGTTTGTGGTAGCTCGCCAATTGCTCATAATCCTTCACAGTTGCCCAATAAAGCGTGAGAATCGAATACA
>JBNKGN010000381.1:0-3134 GCA_050289845.1 Crocinitomicaceae bacterium
CTGCCCGCATTTCTCGGTAGATTTGAATCGCATCTTGAAGTTCTTGTGTGATCGGAATTAAGCGTTCTTTATTTCTTTTACCAAGGACTTTTATTTGACGCGTGCTAACGGATTGATCCAACAACCCCACAAGTTCACTTGAACGAATACCTGTTTGGTAAAAAATTTCAAAGATCAATCGGTCTCTTACGCCGTTAAAGTCATTCTCAAAGTAAGGAGCAATTTTTTCAGGTGACAACTCGTTTTGTTGTGCAAAGGACGGCAAGCGCTTTTGCTTTTTGGGTCCTTTAACAAGCGGCATAGGACTTGTGTCAATCACCTTTTCTTTCAACAACCACTTGAAATACGTTCTTAGGGTGGAAAGTTTTCGGTTGACAGAAACATTTTCATAATCATTATCGATTAAATCGACCATCCAACCCCGCACCACTTTGGCGTCCACTTCGCGCATTTCTTGAGCTGTTTCCACCCCAGTAAAATCTAGAAATTGTTGAATATCCTTTCGATATGCCAGACACGTGTGTTCTGAAAACCGTTTTTGGGTGATCAGGTAATCTATAAAACTTTCGAGCATAAAAAAAGGAGCCATATAGCTCCTTTACGTATTTTATTGAGAAATGTTGCTTAAAACTCAGCAGATTCCATTCGTTGCTTGTAAGAAGCACGAATTCTCTCTTGACGTTTCAAAACAGAAGGTTTCGTAAATTCTTTACGTTTACGCAATTCGCGCATTACCTTCGTACGATCAAATTTCTTTTTATACTTTTTGATCGCTCTTTCAATGTTTTCCCCTTCTTTAACTGGAATAATCAACATATCTCGTATCTATTTTCTTAAGTTTCTTTAATCAATTTTGCCTTCAACAACCCGAAAGCGGAGGGCAAATATACAACATTTAATTAAACAACCCTTTTTTATTTCAAAATTTCTCTAGAAATAACGATTTTTTGAATTTCAGAGGTTCCTTCCCCGATGGTCATTAGTTTTGCATCACGCAAATACTTCTCTGCAGGGTATTCTTTCGTGTATCCGTATCCGCCCATAATTTGCACGGCTTCGTTTCCACATTTCACGGCAACTTCACTCGCAAAATACTTCGCAAAGGCTCCTTCTTTGGTTAGGGGCAAGCCCTGGTTCTTGTTGTAGGCTGCTTGAAACGTCAACATCTCAGCGGCTTCTACTTCTGTCGCCATATCTGCCAATTTGAAAGCGATTGCCTGGAATGTTCCGATTGGCTTTCCAAATTGCTCGCGTTCTTTGGCGTATTTCACAGATGCTTCGTAGGCACCTCTGGCAACACCACAACTTAATGCAGCGATTGAAATTCGACCACCGTCCAACACTTTCATCGCCTGAACAAAGCCCATTCCAACCTCTCCGATCACATTTTCTTCTGGCACACGCACATTGTCAAAAATCAACTCTGCGATTTCACTTGCACGTACTCCTAATTTATCTTTAATCTTCACTGCGGAAAAACCAGGTGTTCCCTTCTCAATAATAAATGCCGTAATTCCTTTACTATCGAGCAATTCACCCGTTCGCACCAAAACAACTGCAACATCACCTGAAAGTCCATGTGTGATCCAGTTTTTCGCACCATTAATCACCCATTCGTTCCCTTCTTTCACTGCTGTTGTCTTCATACGCATCGCGTCCGACCCTGTATTTGGCTCGGTCAACCCCCATGCTCCGATCCATTCACCAGAAGCCAATTTTGGAAGGTATTTTTGTTTTTGCGCTTCGGATCCGTGGTAATAAATATGACCTGTACACAATGAATTATGAGCAGCTACGCTTAAACCAACACCTCCACATACTTTTCCAAGTTCCATAAGTGCGGTTGCATATTCAAAGTATCCCATTCCACTTCCTCCGTATTGTTCCGGGATGTACATTCCGAGAAGTCCAAGACCTCCCATTTTTTTCATTACTTCAACTGGAAAATACTCGTCAGCATCCCATTGATTCATGTATGGTCTAATTTCTTTTTCAGCAAAGTCACGCACCATTTGAGCGATCATTTTCTGATTTTCGTTTTTTTCGAAGTTCATTTGCGATAGATAATACTTAGTAGTCTATTAAATCAATAGGCCACTAAATTAGTAATATTGTTAGAGAATTGGTGCAATTTATCTGCCCCTTTTAAAAATTCAAGTTCGACCAAGAAATCAAATCCTGCAACGACACCACCAGCCTTCTCTATCAATTTACCTGCTGCTTCGGCAGAGCCACCAGTCGCCAATAAATCGTCGTGAATCAGAATCCGATCTCCCGTATTAATCGCATCGGTGTGCATTTCGATTGTTGCCGTTCCATACTCTAACGCATAATCGTATTGAATGGTTTTATACGGTAACTTTCCTTTTTTGCGAATTAGAATAAACGGCACCCCCAAACGCATTGCGAGTGGATATCCGAACAAAAAACCGCGACTTTCTATTCCAGCGACAGCATCGATATTTTTCTCCTGATACCATTCCGTTAAGTGATCCAGTACCTGATTTGAAAGTGTTGGATCTTTCATAATAGGTGTAATATCTTTGAAGATAATTCCTGGTTTCGGAAAATCGGGAATATCCCGAATTGCTTCTTTGAGTGCGTCTGATAAACTCATTTTAGATCGTTAAGTAAGGTTTGATTTTTGTAAAAAGTTCCTGATCGATTAGATCTGATCGTAGGATTTCCTCCAAGGCTTGATAATTGCCATGTGCATTACGCATTTTAACAATGGAATTAGCGACTTTGTAGGAAATATATGGATGCGCCTTCAACGTCTCTATATCCGCCGTATTCACATTCAACTTCGCTGGTGTTCCTGAGATAACGATTTGGTTTTTGAATCGATCCAATTTCTCTGCATCAAACTTCCACAATTCAAGTAATTGATACTCACCAATAAAACCTCCCAATTCTTTGCGGTATGCAATAATCTTATCGGCATAGAACGCACCAATCCCAGGCAATTCCATCAATGCCTCTTTCGAAGCGGTATTCAAGTCCACAATAACGAGCTCTTTTGCTGATTTCGTTTCGAAGGAATTGGCAGGCAATCCCGCTGGGTACACTGTTGAATCTTTTATCAGTTCATAAAGGGCTTCGGGCAGCACAAAAATTTTCTTCAGATCTTCGTT
>JBNKGN010000382.1:0-3118 GCA_050289845.1 Crocinitomicaceae bacterium
ATGTCTAAAAAAGATGGAAAAGCGACTTTATTGAAAGCGGAAAACAAACGCGGATTTCACACGGTTCGCATCGACAATGCCTTTTATGACGAAAATGTAAAAGCCGCCGAAGCCTGTCCTGTGAATATCATCAAGGTTAAAATGATTTAGTTCGTATAACCGTAGCACATCAATTCCCCGTACGTCTGGAAATCGAAAATTATATGATGTTTGGTTTGCGCCAAAAAACGTGGTTTCGATCTGAGAATTTCTTGATGAAATGCACTTCCTTTTCGTACCAAAATCACGCCTTTTTTCGTTCGTTTGATTATCGTTAGGATCTTTTCAAAATCCACATACACCTTATCTCCAGGCGGTAGAATGTAGCAATGGTCTGGACGAACGCCGGAATGCAGCGCGAGATTGTAGGAAACATCCCACGACACAAAATCCAAAACCAATCCCCCTTGCTCCCCCACCATTTCAGGCAATTTCACCTTGAGCTTTTCGTATTCCTGCGTTTTCAATCGAGGAATTGCGGTGAACTCCCACGCCGATTGCCAACGAAAATTCCGCACCGCAAAATAGGTCGAACTTTCTTTTGGAAACACCATTTCCATAGGGATTTTCATCCAAACATAAGAAAACGCACTCTGCAATAATACGGTACCAATGACCAGCCATTGTTTCCATCGATAGGACCAACTATTGGCAAAAATCCATGCAATTACGGGTATAAAAAGTATTAACAAAATACCTGTGAATCGGTATTGAAGGACAAGTGTACCTTGCATTGCCTGCACAACTACCAAGGGGAAAAAGATGACAAATGGAAATGTCCACCACCAGGGAAAATCAACCAAACGACTGCGCTTCAGTAAAGTAAATACAAAGAGCACCAATACGAACGGCGTCACCACGAAAAGGAACGCTAAGGGATAAAAGAGCAAACGTAGAATTTCTACATCTCGGGGAATCTGAGCCTGCAATTCTGCCACAACGGCTTCGTTGTAGACTCCAGGCAGACCGTACAAAATGTGACCGTGTGCAATTCCGTTCCCAACAAGCCAAAACAACGGAAAAATAGCCGCAATTCCAGCAAAACGAAGTATGTTCCATCCTTGTCGCTTCACCAGTAAGAATCCTCCAAATAGAGCCATTAGAAGCCATGCTTCATAGCGAAAACCTGCAGCGAGAGTGAGGAACAATCCCAACCGATATGCGTGTTTTGGAGTAGCACTCTTTAAGAGAAGCGATAATTCATTGCACGCGAATGCGACCAAAAGCAAAAAAGGCGTTCCAGATAAGGCTTGAAAAGAATTCCGAAAAATGACAGGGGAAAGCGAGAGAAATAGCGCCGTCCAAAATGCCGTTTTAGCATCAAACTCACGTTCTACCCAGCGAAAAACAGGCCAAGCCAGCATTGACGCCAGCAAACAATTGACCACAATCGGAAAGGAGATGTACGAACCTGAAAGGAAAATCAATAATGCATTCCAGTATTGATGCAGCGGCAACCAAACACCTTCATAAATCACCGTTGGATTTTCCAACCACTGACGCGACATAAAAATACGAGAAACGGCATCAGCGTCCACAACTTGTGAAAACGGCAGACACACCATTCGGAGCACAAAACCAAACGCCACCAAAAAAAGAATTTTCTTTTGCTGAGGATTCTTTTTAACGTGGGAAAGGGCGTTACGCAACATCCGTTAGGCTTTAAGTGTCGCCATTAGTTCTGCCCCAAGTGCATCGTAATCGATGCCATCGAAATTGCCCGAAGACATCATCAATAGCACTTTGTTCTCCCAATTTTGTCCGTGAATGAGCGCCAAAACATCTTTCGTTTCGTTCACCACCGTTACGTTACCACCAAATCCTTCGAGTACCTGTTCTTTGGTTATTGGCTCAAGTTTTTTGTGCTTCACCACTTCGGGACTGTAATAGACAATGGCTTGATCGGCAGCTGCCATAGCATCTTTGTATTGCGGTAAAAATTCCTTCTTCAAGGAAGAAAATGTGTGTAACTCCATGCAAGCAACCACTTTTCGTTCGACGAATTGCTCTTTCACCGCTTTGGTGGTCGCTTTTAATTTTGAAGGCGAATGCGCAAAATCCTTGAAGAGGGTAAACTGGGCCTTTTCACACACTTTCTGTAATCGTTTTCCTGCTCCTGTGAAGGTCGCCATGGCACGTAAAAAAGTCTTTGGTGGAATCCCTATTGCTTCTCCTAAACGCATAGCTCCCATTAAATTTTGCAGATTGTGTCCACCAAAAATCTTCATAGGAAAGATTTCTCCCTCAAAGTTAACCGCTGTACCTTCCGCTTCTACCGAATAGGACGGCGTTTGATAGGGTACCGTATTTATTTTGCTAGAAAACTGTTTTCCGAGTGCATTGACTTCTGCATCTTCCGTATTGTACACCAAAGTTCCATTGGGTTCGATTAATTGACAGAAGATTTCAAATTGATCCACATACTGATCGAAAGTAGGAAAGACATTGATGTGATCCCAGGCAATTCCACTCAATATCGCCACGTTTGGATGGTACAAATGAAACTTCGGACGACGGTCAATCGGAGAACTTAAATATTCATCGCCTTCGAGAATCATCACTTCTGCTTCGTCTGTAATTTTGACCATGCAATCATACCCCTCCAATTGCGCGCCTACCATATAGCCTACATTCATATTCAAGGCATTTGTAACATGAAGGAGCATCGAAGTAATGGTCGTTTTTCCATGGGAGCCACCAACAACCACGCGCATTTTGTTCTTGCTTTGTTCGTACAAATACTCGGGGTACGAATAGACGGGAATATTTTTCGCTTTCGCAGCCAGCAATTCGGGATTGTCCTCACGTGCGTGCATTCCCAAAATGACAGCGTCCAGATCGTCTGTAATTCGATGTGCGTCCCAACCAATCACTTTCGGCAGAATTCCCTGTTTGTCAAGTCGCGATTTCGAAGGTTCAAATATTTCATCGTCGGAACCTGTCACCTGCATACCTTTGCGGCTTAGGGCAATCGCTAAATTGTGCATGGCGCTTCCACCGATCGCAATAAAGTGAACTTTCATCGTTTTCGTTTCATTAAAGTGTAAAGATCCAATGCGACTGGAATTAGCAGAAAAAT
>JBNKGN010000383.1:0-2838 GCA_050289845.1 Crocinitomicaceae bacterium
CTTCAACGACATATCCAGACTTTTAACACTGTGCGTCAATGCACCTACCGAAATAAATTGCACCCCCGTTTCAGCAAAATCACGAATCGTTTCTAAGGTAATGCCTCCCGACGCTTCCGTTTCGATTGACGATGGAATTAACGGCAATGCTTGTTTCAGTCGTTCGGGCGTGAAATTATCCAACATAATGCGATCTACTCCACCCGTAGCAATTGCCTCACGTAGCTCCTCTTCGTTTCGCACCTCAATTTCAATTTTCAGTTGCTTGCCTGTGCGTTCTAAATAGGCGTTTGCACGTTCAATCGCCGCCTTCACACCTCCGGCATAATCCACATGATTGTCTTTCAGCATGATCATATCGTACAATGCAAAGCGATGATTGTGACCACCACCGATGCGCACCGCCCATTTTTCCATGTAGCGAATTCCAGGTGTTGTTTTGCGTGTATCCAGCAATTTAGCAGGCGTACCTTCAATAATTTGGACGATTTTATGGGTTTGCGTGGCGATACCACTCATCCGCTGCATGAAATTGAGCACCAGACGTTCTGTACTCAAAATAGAAATCGACTTTCCCGAAACAGTAAATGCTATGTCCCCAGGAACGACATGAGTCCCATCTTTCAAGAGCACCTCGACAACCAGAGAAGGATCAAAACGATGAAAAATACGCTCAGCCAGTTCGACCCCAGCGAGAACCCCCGCTTCTTTGATGATTAATTGTGCCTTACCTGTTGCGTTCTCTGGCACACACGAAAGTGAAGAGTGGTCTCCTTCACCAATATCTTCACGCAATGCGTTATCAATAATTTGATCGATCATTTGGCAAATGTAAGGAGTCTCCCGTAAAGAGGAAGTACTCGAATTAATTTTCTATCGAGATACTTTCAATTTTAAAGCTTCCGCCAATATTCTTAAAATGTACGGTCACTCGGAATTCATCTCCTTTGCTTACATACGTTCCAATTCCGAAAGCTCCTTCATTGGAACCTGACCCTTTGTGAATGAACGCAAAAGAACTTGCAGGATTCTTACTGAAGAAGTTTTTCAAAATCTGCGTCGCCTGCGATTTCGAATACGCCCCTTCATCACCGAGAATGGAAATGAGACATTTGTCCTTGCACATCGAAGCGATGGCATCGGCATTCCCTGACTTAAACGCAGATTGCACGCTTGCATAAGGAACATCCGCAGGAACGTTCGTTGGAACATTTCCACCAAAAAGAAAGAGAACTGAAAAAATCAAAGCCATCATAACAAACAAGTATTAGAGTTTCCGATTCTCAAACCTACAAATTTAATGCCTAATTATTGAGCATTGTTTAAAACTATTGAAAACGGTGAATTTCCTTATTTTTACCGCATGAAAATCAAGGTGATTTGTATTGGCAAGACAGGAAAAAGCTTTTTAGTTGAAGGCGAAAAAGAATATTTAAAACGTCTGGAACATTATTGTCCTGTTGAAAAAATCGAACTTCCTGATTTAAAAAATGCGCGCAAACTTTCGGAAAATCAAATCAAAACGGAAGAAGGAAAAGCGCTTTTGCAACAGATAGACAGCGGCGATCAAGTTTTTTTACTGGACGAGCGTGGGAAGCAATACGGTTCTGTTGCCTTTTCGGCATTTATTCAAAAACGTTTCAACCAGGGTGGGAAACATCTTGTTTTTGTTATCGGTGGTGCTTACGGATTTTCGGAAGAACTGTACAGTCGGGCACAAGGGAAACTTAGTTTGTCTGATATGACCTTTTCTCATCAAATGATTCGCATGATCTTTTTTGAACAATTGTACCGTGCGATGACAATACTCAAAGGGGAACCGTATCATCACGAGTAATCTTACTACTTTTAAGGCAACGAACCAGTTAGGATATTTTGAACTCGAGCGAATCATTACTGTTAGAATTTTTGCCTGCCATCTTTTGGCTTGCCATCTTATTAGTGGTCGCTCATGTTATTCGTTCAAATCATCGAGAGAACCTTGATTACACGTACTACTTACCGAACGTCTATTTCAAATTGTTTTTTGCCGTTGCCTTCGCCAGCTATTATTATTTTGGAATTAAGGGTGATACGGTAGCTTATTATGACGGAGCATTGGTATTAAACAACTTGTTCGTTAAGTCCCCTAGCCTCTATTTTGAGCAGCTTTTTTCCACGCCTGACCTGACGACCTATTGGCAAGTTTTCGATGCAAACACAGGCTATCCACCGCAATGGATTTACAAAGAACCGGAAGCTTTTTTTGTGAGTAAAATCATCAGTCTTTTCTCCTTCCTGACGCTAAAGAGTTTCTTCGCAATGACGCTTTTACTCTCTTTTTTAACAGCCTCTGCAACATGGAAATTGTTTCTTTTGGTAAAAAAAATGGAGCTCATTAAGGAGCGCTATCTCGCCATAGCCTTCCTGTTCATTCCTTCGGTTAACTTTTGGTGCTCAGGCATCTCAAAAGACACGATCATTTATGCTTTTATCTGCTTTGCGCTGTACTACGGATTTAAACTCTTAAACGGGGAACGTTCGTTTAAAACCTTGCTGTATCTAATGGTTTCTGTCTTCATCATTTACCATATTCGCTCCTTTACCTTGTTCATACTCGCCATTCCTTTCGCGCTTGCCTGGTTGACACGTTTACTCAAAAAACGAGGCCGAAGTACTTTTACCATCTCTGCGGTTCGAACGTTTATTCTTTTAGCCGGATTCTCTCTGATCACCTGGAGTTTTTCCTCCAAATCAGAAACAGAACTACTTGCGTCAAATGCGTTTTTGCAAGAGGCAGCCATCACACAGGGCGATTTTGAGAACAATAACACCTATCAAGGAAGCCGCTATAGTATT
>JBNKGN010000383.1:2848-3102 GCA_050289845.1 Crocinitomicaceae bacterium
GGTTGCTCCAGCCGCGGTCATCGCTGGACTCTTCCGCCCACTTTTTTGGGAAGCGCTTGAAACGACATTACTATTTAATGGGATCGAGAGTTTGATTTTTCTCTACGCACTCATTCGTTTTTTTGGAAGCAAACCACGCGCAAAATTCCGCTACATTCGCTCGAATGAATTTTTACTTTTCAGCTTGATATTCATCTTACTTCTGGCTTATATTACGGGCTTAACTTCTGGATTGTTCGGGGTTTTAGTGCGAT
>JBNKGN010000384.1:0-3098 GCA_050289845.1 Crocinitomicaceae bacterium
CCTTTTTCTCCTCATAGACTACGATTGCCTTTGATGGATCTTCAATAGCTAAAACCGCCGCAATGTACTCGTCATCAAATTTTTTCTGCTCTGCTTCACGCTCTGAGCGACGAATTTTCTCCGAATGCTTGTGTTTAATTTCTTCTTTACCTACAATTATTTTTGTTGGTGTAATATCCTCGGTAACTTCGTTGCCTTTCGCGTCTTTTGTGTCATATTTGAAAGAGCCATCACCTTCCAAGCTTCCTTTAAATGACTCGAGACGCTCTTCATGCATTTCATATTCATCAGCCACCAAATTTGTTTTGATCGCATTATAGTTGATCACATAAGAAGTCGAGTTCAAATCGCGATTAATCATCCAAAAAACGATCGCCCAAATAAACGTAAAGCTGGAAGCCAAGATTACGCTTGCCAATTTGTATTTCTTAAATGTTTGCTTGAACAATTTGATCAAAACCCATGTGATAATTCCGATAGGAACTACCGTGATTAATACGTTGGCCACAAGGAATAGGTAGTAATAATTCTCCGACATGATACGTCCAGTGTAATCACTCGCAAAAATCGTCATTGACCCTCCTGCTTGCTCAAAACACATCCAAAAAATAACGGTCATTATGGCAAATATCACAATTGCAATCATTCGATCCCGTGTAATTTTTGGATAGCGGATAATGCGAGAGATTAATAGAATCATGAAGGCGAAAAAGCCAATAAGAATAAAGATATTCGAATAATCGATCTCGTTTATTTCTAGAATATTAATCCCTGCAATTTTTGAGATTGGATCGTTCAATACCCAAACGACTCCGATAATAGCAGAAATAGCGATTAACGCCATGTCCAACTTGGTAAAAGGGTTCAATCGATCACCTTCAAATTCCAACTGTTCGTCTTTCTCTTCCCCTTCGACTTGTTTGATTGGTTGTTTCCCAATTTCACCGAAAATATTCTGAGAGAAATGGAATTGCAACATTCCTAACAACATGAAAATACCAGCTAAACCGAAACCATAGCTCCAGCCAACTTTCTCTCCAAGATAACCACATAACAAAATCCCCAAGAAAGCTCCTGCGTTCACCCCCATGTAGAAGATCGTATACGCACCATCTTTTTTCTCTGGTGTATCCTTATACATGTGTGAAATAATTGATGTCATGTTCGGTTTAAAGAATCCGTTTCCAATAATCAACAAGGCAATACCGATATATAAGAACATGTGATTCGACTCGATAGCCATGGAAGCATGCCCCAATGTCATAATAATGGCTCCGAGAACTACCGCTTTTCGATATCCAATTATTTTATCAGCTATATACCCTCCCAGAATCGGTGTGATATAAACCAAAGCAGTATATGTTCCGTACAACGCTAGTGCATGCTCACGCGGCCAATTCCAACCACCTAAACCGAAGGCACTAATTAAGAAAAGAACCAATAAAGCGCGCATTCCATAATAGGAGAAGCGTTCCCACATTTCTGTAAAAAAGAGTACAAATAATCCAGACGGGTGGCCTAGTACTTTTGACTTAAAGATGTCGTTGTTCTGGTCTGACATAGTTTTAATTTTAAGTAGTATAATTTATTCTTGTATTGGGGTTAATTCTGTTTCATTGTCCTCTGCACCATGTGTAAGGGCTTTCAATTTCTTCAAGAAGACAATTAAAAGCAATCCAAACGCTACGGTAAAGATCGTAATCCACATAAAGGTTTTATACTCTTGGGCACTTTGAGTCTCTTCAATAACGAAGGACACACCGTAATTTTTCCCATCGCCTCTATTATCTAGATTTTTAACGGCTTCTCCGTCCTTTTCAAACAACAGTCGCGCATGTACCGGCTCGTCTGACGATGCCTTGAATGTCTTCAATTCCTTAATTAAATTTGCCTCCGCCTTTTTATCGAACGAAACAAATTCAGTTAACATCGTTGTATCGTCCATTTTTCGAATGGCAATCTCTCCATTGTCTGTTAAAAATACCTGGCTTTCAAACTCAATATTTTTATCGAAATTAATTGGATAGTCTTTCAATTTTTTTCCTTTCACTTCAATATCGATCTTTTTCGAAATGGAATTCATGTCCTCAGTACTCGCGATCATTTTACCTTCGTACGGTTCAATTTGAGAGGATTCACCGATAGAACCTGCCAATTTATTCCCAAATCCTGTCGCCGCAAAATAAATCCCCATCATAATGGAAGCATATTTTAGTGGTGCCAACTTTGTAATAAAGGAAAGTGATACTGGTGAAGAGCAAAGTTCTCCAATCGTGTGGAAAAAGTAGGCTAAAAACACCCAATAAAGTGCCGCTTTACCGAACGGTTCCGCAGAAGCTTCTCTCGATGCGAACATCATAAAGACAAACCCGACTCCCATGATGATCGTTCCAACAGCCATTTTAAAGAGCGAGGAACTTTCTTTTCCCTTTTTTCGCCACCAAACCCAAAATCCAGCGACAAACATTCCGAAAACTATAATATAACCCGCATTAAGCGATTGGAATACAGCTGTCGGCACTTCCCATCCACCAATAAATCGATCGACCTTTATATCGGTGTATAAGTTCATCAATCCTCCCGCCTGCTCAAAAGCGGCCCAGAAGACAATAATAATAAGGAAGGAAAGAAGCAGTACAACGACGCGATCTTTCTCAATTTTCGTCAACGGTCGTTTTGCCGCTGCCTGAACTTCAGGATCTAAAGATTTCCCGACGAAATTCCCAACGTGTCTCAAGTGCTTTTGTCCAGCCATGTAGACGATCTGTCCCAATAACATTCCAATTCCAGCCAATCCGAAACCTGCGTGCCATCCCCACTTATTTGCTACGATCGCAACAACAATCCCTGCTAAAAATGCACCTATATTAATTCCGATGTAGAAAATGGTAAATCCTTTATCGCGTCGAATATCTCCAGGTTTGTACAACCCTCCTACCATAGTGGAAATATTTGGTTTCAAACAACCTACTCCCAAAATGATCAATGCCAAACCAGTAAAGAACGCCGTTTGAGAAGGGATTGCCAACGTTCCGTGACCTGCCACTAAAAGCAATCCACCGATAAGCACCGTTTTCTTTTGTCCGAGCCATTTATCT
>JBNKGN010000385.1:0-3083 GCA_050289845.1 Crocinitomicaceae bacterium
GCTATTGTTGAATTGATCGAGATGAAACCCCAATCCAAATTGAATTTGATCGGTTTCCATTCCAAGTCGGATCTGTTGCAGACCTCGTGAATAGCCATGAATATCAATGTTTACGGCAGCGAATAGTTGGCATTGAAGCGTGTATTGGCGCAACGTGAGGAGGTTTCGTTTCAATAGTATCGATTGCTCTAAACTCCATAATCGCTGATACGTAAAGCCAATTGTATAGTACAAAGTTTGACGAGAATCGCGTTTTCTATAAGTCCAGGAAACAGTCGAGAAGAGACCTGGGTTCTTTAATCCAAAAGCGATGTTGGATTGCCAGGTGGCACTGTGGTGATAACTCAGGGTATTTCGGAAGAAATAGATTCGATTTTTTTCGGTGCCGTACGCATTGTCGATGAAGAAATAGTTGCTGAAAGAAAGTTTATTGGGCAACGGAATTTCGAAGCGATGCTGATACATTATGGAACGATCTCCGATAAGAATTTCGGAATAAAACGAATTTACCTGACCATACGAAGCGATTGTGGAACACGCTATTACTAGTAGTACTGTTATTCTTGCCATATCATTTGAATTTGATACGGACAAAATTAGAGTGCAGGTCGCGCTAAAAAATTAAGATAGCTTAAGAAAGGTCTTTCGCGTGTTTTTTTCTCAAATGACTGAGAAATTCTGGGGTGATTCCGAGGTAAGACGCAACAATGTACTGTGGGACGCGTTGTTCGATATCGCGATAGTGTTTTCTAAAGTTGAGGTACCGTTCAAAAGCATCATTGCTCATATTTTCAATCGTTCGTTCTTGAAGGGCGACGTAAGCATTTTGAATTTTTTCTCGAAAGAAATTGGAAATCGATGGAATGGTTGTGTAGAGTTGGTCCAGTTTGTTTTTCGGAATTCGAACAATGATAGAGTCATCCAAAGCCTGAACATACATTTTTGAAGGTCGCTCCGTTATGTAACCGTACAAATCATTGATCCACCAATTTTCAATGCCTAATTGGAGGGTGTGCTCCTGTCCTTCGGAGTCAATGTAAAAAGTTCGCAAGCAGCCTTCACTGATAAAGTTCATATAGTTTGAGAAATTACCAGGGGCGATCAACATGTCCTTTTTTTTGACTTCTGTGATAACGACAATTTGTGCAATGGTGTTTGCTTCAGCGGCTGTTAATGGAAACGTATTCTGAATTTGATCGAGTAGATGTTGGACATGTGCGTTGATGTGGGACATTGGTATGCCGGTATTAAATTTGATGAGGTTGTTTTGTCATATCATTTCCAAAAATACAACAACGAAGTAACGAATCAGTTTTTAAGAAAAAAACTTCTGTTATCGCATTGGAAGCAATAGGAATGGTTAACCGCAATTGTTTCGTTACCGAGTGGTTTCGTTCGCGTAATCCCAACTTTTGTACTCGGCATTGTTCTCCTTCATGTCTTCGTAGAGCCAAACCATTCGGTCAAGATACCAGCTTTTTCCAAGATAGGCCAAAGCGATTCCTAGAATGGCTCCCCAAATAGAATACGTAACGGTTGCCCAAATCGCTAAAGCCATTCCAGTGGAGGAAATTAGATTGAGTATTTTGTAAATGGGCTTTTTGTGAATTTCTGGGATATCAATTTGATCTCTGTTAAGATAAACGCGTTCTCCCATGACCGCTTTTGAAGCCCAATTGCGCGTTGATTTAGGTTTGCTGAAAAAAATTGGGTTCAAAAACATCCAAAGCAACGATAAAATACCTGGAAGCAAGCACCACCATCCGATCCAAACTCTGCTCCAAAACGCAAAGACGATTACGGGTAAGACAGAATATCTTGTCCACACACTCCACGGGTTTGAATGCTTCATCCAGTTGTCGTGTGTCAAATTGAAGGTTTTCGCGATTTTTCGTTCTAATGTCATGACGTTCTATGATGATTTTTTCTTTTTTTGTTCCCATTTTCGTTTCAACAACGGGATTTCATTTTCCAAAAAGGTGTAGTAATCCAAAATTTCGGAAATGTTCTGATAATTGATTCCGTCCTTTTTAGCATTGATACTGATGCCTCTTTCCAGAATAGATTTGAATTCGGTGACCGATTTTGTTTTCGCTTCAATGATTTTTTCAAGGCTATTCGTAGCAATGCGATAATACGATTTTCGATCACCGGAAATGGTGTATTTTTCAATCATGCTTTGATGCAGTAACAAATTAATATTACCACTGATAGAACCTTTACTTGCCTTCAGGATTTCCCGAAGATAATCGAATGAAATGGTATCGGTTTCGGACGAGATTAAACAACCTAATATGCGACCTGCCATTTTGGGCAATCCATATTTTTCGTAAAACACCCCAATTTCTTCGATGTATTGTTCTTGTTCTGTCATTTTATTGAGTTTGTCGTTTTAAAAGTACAATAAGTTCAGTAATTAATGAACTTTAAATATGTAATAATGTTCGATTTGGATCTATCAAGGGATGTTTTAAAAGAATAGGGGGGGTACTAAAAGACAAAAACCCAGAAGATTTTGATACTCTTCTGGGTTTTCTATTCCTGCAGCCATACAGGCGTACTTTTACTTTTAACAGTTTGCGGTCTGGACGGGACTCGAACCCGCGACCCCATGCGTGACAGGCATGTATTCTAACCAACTGAACTACCAAACCAATTTTCTTGCTCTTTCGAACTCAGACGACAGCCTGATTAAGAAATTGTGTAATGCTCTTCGTTAAAAGCGTGGACAAATGTAATACAAAATTCAATCAGTGCAAGGGCTTCCGCGAAAAAAAAATAATTTTTTTCTGTTTTTTCTTCTGCACTGTTCTTTCAGGATTTGATTGCCGTGTGGGATATTATTGGAAGCCAGTTTGTTACTTGACGGATGACAGGGCATAAAAAAAGCCGCTCGAAAGCGACTTTTTTTTATCCTTCAGAACAATTTTTTATTCTTTGACAAATTTCATTGTTTCCATCGTTCCATTGTAGCTGATACGTACGTAATACATTCCTGCATCCAAAGTCGCGATTGGAAGGTCCAAAGCTGGTGCTGTTACGTTATCGTAAGAAGCATAAACACGTCCGTTGGCATCGTACAC
>JBNKGN010000386.1:0-3069 GCA_050289845.1 Crocinitomicaceae bacterium
TGTCCCCGCTCATTTTCTCGAAACGCTCGATTTGTTCGTTCACAAAGGTGGAATGTAAATCGTCTGAAGTGGCCAAGTGCGAATAAATCGTTTTAACTCTTATTTCAGGTTGACTTTGAATTATCCGAAGCAATAACGGAATCTCACTTTCTTGAAACCCAAGTCGATTCATACCCGTTTCCAATTTCAAATGGATGGGATAGTTCATACATCCCTCGTACAGCAGTCGGCGAACGAATTTGTCCAATTGCTCCACCGAATAAATGCACGGTTCCAACTGATGAAGAATACAATCTTCGAAACCAGATTCTTCAGGATTCATCACAAGAATCGGTAGTTGAATTCCCGACTCCCTCAATTGAATTCCTTCATCGGCATACGCTACGCCCAAATAATCAATTCCAATATGTTCTAGATATTTCCCGATTTCGTCTATCCCAGAACCGTAAGAGGCTGCCTTGACCATCGCCAACATTTTAGTGGATTCAGGCAATAATGACTTGAAATAGGCAATGTTATTTCGAAGCGAAGAAAGATTGATTTCTACATACGTTTGATGTTTTTTCATGCTCAATCTCGACGCCAATTGCTCCATGTGAAGCGATCGTTTGCCTTTGATCAATACCACGGCATTATGAAAATCGGGTAGCGGATCGTGTGAACCGTGGACAAAATGATAGGTAATTGGGGAAAAATCTTCCAACACTTTTAACAATGGTGCATGATCGTCGGTTGTTCCAATAACAACAATGCGATCTCTTCCTTTGGCAATGCTCAATTGATACTCCAGAGAAGACCGAAAGGCATCACGATCCAAATTATACGTGTCATTAATGATTACGCAGTTGCCTTTTCCATCAAATGTTTCGAGACGTAGTGCAACGCGATCTAACTGAGCCAGTTCTTTTGCGATTACTTCGTCGGAAATACCAAAGGCACGACTGGCAACGATAGCCATGGTTGCGTTATGTCGGCTTATTTCATCCTCAAAAGGAAGGTTTTCCAGAAGTGAAATGTATGATTTTTCATGCACTGAAACCAATCGACTATCCGATGTGTCAATAGGAATAGTGTGATGCACATAGACCTTTTCACAATGCTTGAAGAGCACCATTTTTTCTTCCAAATGTTGATCGCGTGAAACAAAATTTTCAGCATGTGCAGACCCCAATGACGTAAAAATTCCAAGAGTCGGCTGAATCATCGCTTCCAGTGTTTCCATTTCGCCAGGGGCAGAAATTCCCGCTTCGATGATTGTTACATCGACGTCAGCATTCATTTCAAGTAAGGAAAGTGCAACACCCAATTGTGAATTGTAACTTTTCGGACTTCGAACCACACGAAATTGCGTGTCCAACATCTGTCCCAACCACTCCTTAACAATCGTTTTGCCAGCACTTCCTGTGATCGCAATTACGGGTGTCGTAAATTGATCGCGGTGTGCCTTTGCCAGTAGCTGTAGTGCTTTTAATGTATCTGTAACAGGAATGAATACTGCTTCGGGAAATGCCTTTTTGTCGATTTTTTTAGCAACAACGAATACGCGTACACCTTTTTCATACGCTGCATTGATAAAATCATGCCCGTCTCGAAATTCGCCTTGAAGCGCAAAGAACAAGATGCCCTCACCGTCGACAATTCTTCGGGTATCAAAGGCAATAGCACGGATTACCCGATCGGATGCCGGCATGACAGTCTGAAACAAAGATTCCAGTTTTTTATACGAAAGGGAAAGTTTCACTTTAGTGCGCTATTTTATTGTAGCACATTCTGCAAAGAGGTTTGTATTGTTCAACAGCGCCCACCAGCACTTGTTCTTTATCTTTTACCGTACGATGCGAGAATTGCGCCAAGTCCCCACAAGATACGCAAATCGCGTGTACTTTGGTGACATATTCTGAGATGGCTAATAATTGAGGCATTGGACCAAAAGGCGCTCCCGTAAAATCCATGTCCAGACCAGCGATAATAACACGAACCCCCTTGCGCGCAAGGTCATTGCAAATAGTTACGATGCCCGCGTCAAAAAATTGCGCCTCATCAATAGCGACTACTTTTTCGAGCTTCCAAAGGTTCATTATTTCCGCAGATGAATCCACACAAATAGCTTCAAAGCTTCGCCCCTGATGACTCACTACTTTTTCAGCATCATACCGATTGTCGATGGTTGGTTTGACCAGTAAGATTTTTTGATTGGCAAATTCGGCACGTTTCAAACGACGAATTAATTCTTCTGTTTTGCCAGAAAACATCGATCCACAGATCACTTCGATCCAACCGTGTTTCTTTCCTTCACCTGGGAAATGCTCTAAAAACATTTTGTTGTTCTACTTTTTAGGTTATCAACAAATCATCGAAGACAAAAAGATGTACACCATCCCAAATTCCTGCGATTCTTGACTAAATTTGACGGTTAAATGTCGACATTTTCGTCTCTGAAAACCAAACTTGGTTAGCAACTTGGCAAAAATGTTGATAAGTTAGAAAATAGGTATGAATCAAATGGAAGGATATAAAAAAATGTTGGAACGCCTGAATGCATTGCTGGGCGCGCTTGAAAATGGTGAATTGAACCTTGACGAATTGGTAGAACTGGAAGAGGTGACCCGAAATTTGCACGAGAGAAGTATCATTTTACGTTACAACGCTTTTAAAGAGATGGTCCTGCCAGCGACTGACGAAACAAACGAACCGGAGGAGGAAGAGATGGCTCCTGAACCTGCCCCAATGATGACACCTGAGCCAGAAGTGGTTGAAGAGGCACCGTTTGATTTCTCCATTTTTGATGAGGAAACAGCTGCCGAATCAGCATCCGAGGTGATTGAAGCGATTGCGGAACCAGAAAAGGAACCTGAACCCATTGAGGAACCTGTGTTTGCTCCAACGGAAATCGAGGTACAGCCTGAGGCGGAAGTCTCTGAAAGCGATCAAGAGCCTTCACAAGCTACCGAAGAGGAAGATATACCTGCTCCAGAAATGATTGAAGAAACGCCAAAGGCTTCGGAAGTATCACATCAGACAACCGCCCCTACTGTCGATAACGACTTTTTAGCACGCTTGCAATTGCCC
>JBNKGN010000387.1:0-3058 GCA_050289845.1 Crocinitomicaceae bacterium
GATATGTACGTCAAATTGTAAGTTCACTTACTTCGATTTGTCTTTTTTAACTCCGTAGAAATACAGGGAGTGGTGTTGGATTTCGATTCCAAAGATCTCCTCAATGGTTGATTTGATATTTTGAATTCGAGGATCGCAAAATTCGAGTAATTCTCCCGTATCAGTCAACACAATATGGTCGTGTTGTTTCGAGCCATGTGCTTTTTCAAACTGCGCGATGTTTTCCCGAATTGATGCTTTCGTACGAGATTACAAGCTAGCAATAACTCGATAGTGTTGTACAAAGTAGCGCGGGAAACACGGTAGTTTTGGTTCTTCATTTCAATGTACAACGACTCGATATCGAAATGTCCCTCGTAATTGTAGATTTCCGCGAGTATGGCGAATCTCTCTGGGGTTTTTCGATGACCATTTTGCTCCAGGTATGCGGAGAAAATATTTTTTACTTTTTGTTGTAATTCTTCTTGAACCATGCCATGAAGGTAAGTGACAAATTTACGGATAAATTCGGTTTAGCAATAATAGGTTCTCGGGCAATCCTTTGGAGTTTTCAACAACTTGTCTACAAGTGAAGGAGAAGAAGGAATCTATTTCTGAAGTCCAGGGCAGAATCCACCTCCGTTCAGCAACTATTTGTGAAAAGAATCGTTCTCTTAATAGAAAAAAACAACACTAGACACAATGAAAAAGTACGGATGGGCGCTGATTTTAATGGGCTTGGTATCTTTTCTTCCTACAATTCTCAGTTCTAGCGCTAAGGTGGTATGGCTGACTGGCGCCTGGGGTGTTTTCTGTACATTGCTTGGGTTTTCACTCGCGCTATTTCATCAACCGTTAAAAATCAGAAGAAGCATCGTTGCGATCGCTCAATCCATTTGTTTGCTGTTGCTGCTTGTCGGTATCTTTTTAAGTTACAAGGAAATCCCTGGGGGAAACCCGATTGCGATGGTTGCTGCGAGCTTATTGTCCTTTTTTGTCAGTCCACTTTCGTTTGTCAACAAATACGATCGATGGAAATTCTATTCAAAAACAAAAACAGAAGCGTTCGTCCTGAGTTTTTCCGATTTGATTGGGAAAGCCGGTGTGATTTTGGGCGTGTTGTTCAAGTTCATGCATTGGCCTTTAGCAAATTATATGATCGGGTTTGGTGGCTCCATTTTTATCCTTTCGACCTTGATTTGGAACAACGCGTTTCAAAAAGAAGTGATTCGGAGAAAAGAAGCCGAAGACAACATCAAACTTCAGAAAAGTGAAATAGAGAAAACGAACGAAGCACTCCATCGGCAAAACGAAGAAATTCGCGCACAACGTGACGAGATAGAAGCACAGCGTGATGTGGTGGTGCACCAAAAAGAACGCATTGAGGAGATTCATCGCGAGATAAGTGAAAGTATCAATTATGCCACACGTTTGCAAAACGCCATTTTACCCGATGAAAAAGTGCTGGAGGATTTTTTTTCCGAACATTTTGTGTTATTCAAACCGAAAGACAAAGTGTCGGGAGATTTTTATTGGTGGTCACATCAGGGGGATTCTACGGTGATAACTGCAGCTGATTGTACGGGACACGGTGTTCCTGGAGCATTTATGAGCATGCTTGGCACTTCTTTATTGCGCGAGATTGTTGACAAAGAAAAGGTCACGATTACGGGAGATATATTAGATAAGTTGCGCGTTGGAATCATTCACGCACTAAAGCAAAATGGAGCCGTTGGGGAACAAAAGGATGGGATGGATCTCGCGATAATTTCTATCAATCACGCTACGAATACCGTTCAGTTTTCTGGGGCAAATAATCCATTATACCTCCTTACGAATAGAGATTTGTCGGCAACAAGCGCTGTAAAAGTTTTTGAA
Organism: Crocinitomicaceae bacterium; assembly: GCA_050289845.1. Taxonomy (GTDB): domain Bacteria; phylum Bacteroidota; class Bacteroidia; order Flavobacteriales_D; family Crocinitomicaceae; genus UBA4466. The sequence goes on from JBNKGN010000387.1 coordinate 1,858, forward strand.
AATTTCTACGAAATCAAAGCCGATAAAATGCCTGTCGCTATTTATGAGAAGATGAATCCTTTCACTACCCACGAAATTCAGCTAGAAAGTGGGGATGTAGTGTATTTGTTCTCTGATGGGTTCGCAGATCAATTCGGTGGACCAAGAGGAAAAAAGTTGAACTACAAGTCCTTTAAGAGATTGTTGTTCGAGAACAGAGAAAAGCCTTTGGACGTCCAGAAAGCGACATTAAACAATGCTTTTGAAGATTGGAAAGGGCGTTTGGAACAGCTTGATGATGTCGTTATAGTCGGCGTTAAAATTGGGGAGGTTTTGGCATCATAAAAAAGCCCCAAAGTCAAACTTCGAGGCTCTCAATATCAAGTGGCAATATTTTAGGACATATACATATCTAAGATATCACTTCTGTCTTTTCCTGCTTTCAATTCTGCGATAATGGTCGACTCGATACTTTCGATTTCTTCAGCATTGAATCCAAGCGCCAAACCGTATTTGTTCGCAAGGTATTCTTCCGTTGGATCTACAACACCGTCGATGCAAATCATTTCAACGAATTGAATGAAACGCTCGTAACGATCTTCTTTTGTTACCGGTGGAATCATTGGATATTGGTCTGGGTGATTGATAATTTCATTCACCTGTTCTTCTGTTAACGACAAACGTGAAGCAATGCGTCCCAACAAGTTTAATTCTGATTGCTCTACCTTACCATCGATGCGCGCAAGCATTACTAGATTGTTGAAGAGCCCTTTTTGAGCGCTTTGTTCTCCTGATTCAAATTGTTGTGCTATTGTTCCCATTACTTAATTAAAATTTCGTGGCAAAGATAATGAATTCAATTCCTTCGACGTGCGGATCAGTGATTATTTTCGATGAATTGAATCAAAGAGTGAATCACTTTGATGTGAATTTCCTGTGCGCGGTCAGCGTAATCGGAATGTGGCGCACGAATTTCAACATCGCACAGGTCGGCCATTTTGCCTCCGTCTTTTCCAGTAAGTCCAATGACGCGCATGCCTTTTGCCTTAGCGACTTCAATGGCATTGAGTACATTTTTGGAGTTTCCAGAGGTTGAAATTGCCAACAAAACATCTTGTGAGTTGCCGATACTTTCTACGTAGCGTGAGAAGATAAAATCGAAACCATAATCATTCCCGACACACGAAATATGACTCGGATCGGAGATTGAAAGTGCGGCAAT
>JBNKGN010000388.1:0-3057 GCA_050289845.1 Crocinitomicaceae bacterium
AGCAAGCACCGGTGAATTGGAAAAATCTAATGCCTCTCCAAATACAACAAGCCCACAAATTACTTGCGGGCTTGTTGTATTTGGAGAGGCATTAGATTTTTCCAAAAACGCGGCTTCCTACCACAAGATCCGTATCCACCGGAAGTGCTTCTGAAATAATGAGTAGACTTTGTTTTTGCTTGTTCATTGCCTGTGTGACGGCTGCCACTTTACAGGTATATTCTTTGGTGCTTCCAACCGTCGTGAAAGAAATGCTCTGACCAATGGTTATACGACTTTGATCGCCAGTGAATACTTCAAATTCAACGTATTTTTTAGTGTCGTCAATCAATTCGAAAAGCGCGGCATCCTGAGAAGTAAACATGCCTTCGTTTGCATGAATTTTCGTTAAAATACCGTTTGATGATGCCCGGATTTCAATGTACGGTGTAATCCCGTTTTTCTTCAGGGAAGTAGCTGAAATGCCCATCAAAGCCAATTGTTTTTCCATACTTTGAAGGGAGATTTTTACCGACTGAAATTTCGAATCGATTTCCTGGTATTCCTTGTCCGAAATCACTTTTTTCTCATACAATTCAAACTTACGTTGATGTTCAGCTGAAATAAAGGTGAAATCTGCTTGCAGTTTCAGGTAGTTTTCCTGACGTTGAATAATATTTTGATGCTCCAATCGCGCAAGTACCTGACCTTTCTTTACTTTTTGTCCTTGCATAACACGAATTTCTCGAACAAATCCTTCCACGGGGGCATGTTCTGAAAGCGTTTGCGAAGGAGGGACAATCACGTAACCACTGCAAGTGATCATTTGTGCACTGTCGGAAGGTGCCGCAGTTTCTGGAGTGGTGGCTGTTTCCGTTTCGTTTTCTTCTGAAACGTCCGTTGTTTCAGCGCTACCGCAAGATGCAAGAACGACCAATAGGCCATTCAATACGATTAATTTGATATATTTTTTCATGATTTTTTTATTAGAGGTAATAGTTCAATTCGATTTGTGCTTCGAGCGTTGCTTTTTTCAACTCGAGCAATTTTAATTCCGCTTCGAGAATACGCGATTGTGATTGTAAGTAGAGGTGATAGTCAATGCCTCCTGATTCGTATTCAAGGCGGGAGGCTTCACTTAGAAAATCGATTTCCTCCCGGTATGCCGTCGCATTTTCGAGATAATAGGAACTTACTTCCGTAAAATGCTCCAACGCATGTTTCATGGCGATTTCACGATAGTCCAATTGCATTCGATTCAAAGATTGTTGTTGTTCGAAAACGGCCGTATTGTATTTGACTTCCAGGTGTTGCTTTCGATTGAAAATAGGAACAGAAAGTCCCACTTGCGCTCCTTGAAAATTAGTGACATGGTCCAACGACTGATTGAAATATCCAATGGAGATTTCAGGGAAATTGCGGGAAAGAAGTGCTTTCCGTTCTACTTGAATCGCCGAGATTCTAGCATTTCCTAAAGCAATGAAATCCATGTGCAATTGAAGGCTATCTTTCGAGTATACCATTACTTCGTCCAGCAATTCGGTGGTTTCTGGAAAATCGATCGCACCCGTAATTCCCGTTTGATGCTTTAAAGCGATCAGCAATTCGTTCAGTCGGGTAGAAGCGATGAGTATTTTTTGCTCAAGATCGCGCAACGTCAATTGCATCATTCCCAATGCAACGGCGTTTTCGTCACCTGCTTCTACTTTTAACCGCAAACGGTCAAGATAGTTTTGTGCGATTTCCTTATAGTCCTCGTACAAACGAATCTCTGTTTTTGCCAATTCACACGAAAGCCAAATTTTAGTGACTTCCATTTCTACGTCGCGCTTCAACAGATTCAATTCCTTCTCGGCAAGTTGTTTCCGAGCTTCTGCCAATTGTGCATTTCGCATCATAGAAAAGGGATTGCCCAACGACTGAGAAACACTGATGTTGTAGTCGCTCAAGGAAGAATTGATTTGCCCCTGTTGGTACAAAAAGTCAGTGTTGCCTAATGAATAACTTCCTTTTTTGTGCAAGGTCTCCGCCGTAATTTTGAGCGATTGTTCTTGTATTTTTATGTTGTTCGAGAAAGCAGAATCAATGGCTGATTGCAAGCTAAGAGACTCTTGACTTTGACTCGTGAAAGCAAGTCCCAACACTAATAAAAGTGTGGTTTTGGTCGTTGAAATTTTCATAGTACGATGACTTATGGAATAAATAACAGGTAAAACAAGCAGGGTTAGCAGAGTAGCACTAACAAGCCCACCAATCACAACCGTAGCGAGAGGTTTTTGAACTTCCGCTCCAGCCGATGTTGCCAATGCCATTGGAAGGAACCCGAGCGAAGCTACTGCAGCGGTCATCAATACAGGGCGAAGGCGAAGTAAACTTCCTTGCGTAACGACTTCTTTCAAGGATCGATCGCCTTGTTTCTTCAAATCATTGAAATAGGTAATCAATACAATCCCGTTCAGAACAGCGACCCCAAAGAGCGCGATGAAACCAACACCTGCCGAAATACTGAAGGGCATACCACGCAAATACAATGCGACAACACCGCCAATCGTTGAAAGTGGTACGGTTATGTAGATAATTATGGCGTATTTAAAGGATTTAAAAGCAAGGAACAACAAAAAGAAAATAAGTACCAATGCTACGGGAACCGCGATCATCAGACGTTCTTTTGCTGCGGTAAGGTTTTTAAATTGCCCACCAAATTCCAAATAGTATCCCGGTGGGATTTGCAATCTAGCGTCAATTTTCCCCTGTGCTTCCTCTACAAAACTCGCAATGTCTCGGTTGCGAATGTTGACTCCAACAGAAATACGTCGGTTGGCATTCTCTCGCGAAATTTGCATCGGTCCTGGCGCCACTTTAATTGTTGCGACGGCACTAATCGGAATTTGTTCTCCGTTGGGTGTGGTAATCAAAAGTTGCCCTAGATTCACATCATTTCGGAATGCGGCGTCCAAACGAACCGTTAAATCAAAGCGTCGCTGCCCCTCATAAATCGTTCCTGCTTTTTCTCCTGCATAGGCTGACCGTATGACCTGATTTAAGGATTCGATCTGCAAGTTGTACAGCGCCATTTTC
>JBNKGN010000389.1:0-3053 GCA_050289845.1 Crocinitomicaceae bacterium
CAAAATTTATTTAAGTCGTCAAATAGATTTTCCAAAAAAGGAACTCCACTTTCCAAATCCACTTCAATTTTCTTTGTTTCAAAACCGAATTCATTAATAAAGGTTTCTCCGGTATAAACAAACTTCATATTGCATAGTTGCAATACCCTTAAAAACTGAGCAGCTTTATCTTTAGCTAGAAAATATGACCAACCACTAATGCCGTCAAAGACTCTTTCTAACCATGATTTGAATTCGTCAATTTCATACAACTGTCTTGGGTCATCATTATAGCCATGAATCCACACGTCAACTTTTTCTTTAGTGTGAGCTATTAACTCTTGATTTATCTTTAAGCGCTCAAACCCATCCAGTAAATCATCATATAATCCATTTTCAATGTCTGGTCGGTCAACAACAAATGCAATTCTTTCTGTCTTTTTTAATTCTTGATTAATCTTCCAAAAATGTTCCAATTGAGAAGCATAATCACGTACAGGGCTTATATATTGGACTAATTCAGCTTTTGACTTAGCTGTCAACTCTTTATTAAATGGAATCGTTATCTTCCAATTATCACCAGCACACTCAGTTTTGTTTGGGTCACAAAGACACCAATAGGCTTTAGCTTTTGTTTCGTCAACAATGATTATTATAACTGGGATATCATGATTTAGATAATAGTTAAGATGGCTCATTTCTCCCCTGTATACCCATCCGAAATCATTTGTTTCATTAAAATATGATGGTCCAGTTTTTACTTGAGCTGCAATTGTTTTTCCTGTTACTTCTCCAAACTCAGCAATTACATCTAAATAGGCATCAATGCCAAAATCATGTTCTTTATGATTCGGTCGAAATAACCATTCAAGGTCAGTTTCTACTATCCTTTTGAGAATAGTAATTCCATCTTCTCCTTTTTTTGATGACTTATTGTATTTAGGTAACTCCACTATTGTATTTATTTAATTGAGCCTAACTCCCCCCTAACAACATAAATATAACACATAAAGCACCAAAATAACACCTTATAAGCACGAATATTCAATATAACGAAATACGCCGCAAGGTTTTGGCATTGATCCCTGATCCTCCTTGCCCCGTGAGAATCCCGAAATTCGGAGCAAAAAAAAAGCTTCGCGTGGTCTGCGAAGCTTTTGCTTTTTCTCAGCGGAGAAAGAGGGATTCGAACCCCCGGTACCTCGCGGTACGCCGGTTTTCAAGACCGGTGCATTCGACCACTCTGCCATTTCTCCGCGCCAAAAGTACTCAAAAGTTGAATATCAACAAGTGTTTCGAATCTTTTTTTTCGACTTTTTTCACACCTTTTTTGCAACCTCCTCCCTTTCAGCGTATTTCATTTACACTTTAATTGCATTTCACTACGCATTAATCAACCAAATGCACTTTGAGGCCATGAACGATTCGCTTTTCGTATCTTTACAAGTATTAAAATTCCTTCCATGAAACTGACGCTTCTGATCGCGCTCTTCTTGAGTATCTCATCCGCCACTTTTTCGCAGCGACAATTGCGCGCTTATGTCGATAACAAACAGTTCTACGCCCCTTCGGTTGGCAATTACGTGGAATTCAACTTTCAATTTGTCGGATACTCCCTGCAATACGTAGGAACCGAAGACGGTTTGATCGCAGAACTTCTCGTGGAAACCTCTATTTCCAATGGCGATTCTGTGGTCGCTACCAACATTTACCGATTGATGTCTCCCCTGATGCGTGACAGCTTAATCGAGGATTTTTATGAAATCCAACGTTATCAATTGGAAGCGGGCAATTACCTTTTTAATATTCGACTTACCGATCTCAACAGCGCCAATGATGCTTTAACCGCTTCTATGCCTATTGCCGTGAAAGAATATGGCGAATCCGTTTCCATTTCAGACATCCAAGTCGCAGAATTTGCTTCGGAAGGCGATCCCAACTCTATTTTTTTTAAATCGGGCTACAATATCATCCCGCGCATTTCCACCTTCTACCCTGAACAATTGAATTCCTTGCCGATTTATATGGAAGTGTACAATGTTGCCCTGCTCGGTGATACCACTTTTCGTCTAAAACAAAGCATCATTGATACGGAAAACGGACTCGAATTGCCTGCTTTTGCGAATATCAAAGAATATCACTCCGACGACGTAGTCCCTGTTTTTAGACAAATCCCTCTGGACAAACTTCCCACTGGAAAATACCTTTTGAAATATGCGATTCTGAACGAAAATGACGTGGCACTTGCTTCGCAATTGTACGAATTTGAGCGAAGTAATGACGTGGAAGTCGAATTGTTCGCTGGTGAAGTGATACTCGATCCGCGTTTTCAAGAAAGCATTCCCGAAGATAGCGTTGGGTACTTTCTCGAAAGTCTCATTCCGATTTCCAGAAAAACAGAAGTCCTGAACATTGTTGAAACACTGAAAACACAGGATGGAGACGAAGCCCGCAAACACATCCAACAATACTGGGTGGTAACATCCGGAGACAATGCCTACGACGAGTGGTTGAAATACAAAGAACAAGTGCGTCTCGTAGAAAAACTTTACGGCAACAATTTTCAGGAAGGTTTTGAGACAGATCGTGGAAGGGTGTATTTACAATACGGATCCCCTACCAACATTATTCGACGGGAAGTTTCTGACATAGAGTACCCTTACGAAATTTGGCAATACAATAAAATTGGAACCTTTAGCAACAAACGATTCATTTTCTACAATCCCGATCTTGTGAACAACGCGTACCGTCTTTTGCATTCGGATATGATCGGTGAGTTGAAGAACAACGCCTGGCCGCAAGAATTGTCAAAACGAAATACCCGAAGTGGTGGTATCGACGATCCAAACTCTCACGTTATCGACAAATGGGGACAAAATAGTTTGGACGATTTCCGTCAATATTAATCTCGCAAGAATCCCTACTTTTGCCCGACATGAAAGATGTAGCGGTAGTAATTCTCAATTGGAACGGCATGCAATTCCTGGAACAATTCCTCGGAAAAGTGGTTGCATGTTCAGGTGACGCGCGCATCATCGTAGCAGATAATGCTTCCACGGACGACTCCATCGCTT
>JBNKGN010000390.1:0-3046 GCA_050289845.1 Crocinitomicaceae bacterium
CGCTCTGAGTGATTGTTCGTATACTTTTCCAAATCCAACCAATTGGGCTTTCATGCCTGCTCTTTCAATCAAATACACAGCATCTCGTGCGGTCATACCTTTCACGTTTGGAACCGTCGTTCTTCCAGCAAACCGCTTGATCATTTCAACTTTGTCTGCGCCTGTTTTCGTGAAAACCCATTCCGCTTCTTCCGCCATCGCGTAGGGAATCTTTAAGTGCTTATAGCATTGAATCAAATCGTAGCTATTCCCGTCCACTGAAATTGGAAGCGTCTCCATTTTCTTTTTGCCTGAATTGACGGGTTTGTGGTACTGTAAACTTGACGCGTAGACTTTGTTAGCAATCGCATTGAAGACAGACCCTGAGACAACAGCTCCGTAGATATCTTGCGTTGGCGCCGAAACAACTACGATACAAGAATAAATTGGATTGTCCGCTGGGAAATACCCTACGAAAGAGGCTTGAAATTTCTTTGCATCGACGCTGGATGTTACATTGTCCAGAATTCGCGCCGTCCCTGTTTTTCCTGCAATACTAAAGAACGCCGAATTGATGCTTTTTCCAGTTCCGCGAGTCATCACGCCTTTCAAGCACTTCTGCACATCATACAGGGTACGATCTGAACAAATTTTCTTGATAAGCACTTCGGGTTTAAATTCTTTCACCAATTCATTTCCACGATACACTTCTTTCACGAAGAGGGGTCTTAAAAAGGTTCCGTCGTTGGCCACTGCATTGTAAAAAGCCAAGGTTTGCAAAGGCGTTTGTTGAAATTCATACCCCACAGCCATCCACGGTAATGAAAGTCCTGACCAACCTTTCTCACCTGGTCGATAGAATGATGGTGCTGGTTCTCCCTTAATAGAAACACCGAGTGGATCTGCCAACCCGAAACTTTGCAAGCGTCGAATAAACTGTGATGGATTCTTCTTGTACGCCGAATTCACGATTTCCATAAATACGTTCGACGATTTTTCAAAAGCAGTCTGTACCGTGATCTCACCGTATCCGTAACCATGATTGGAATCATCCATGGAACTTCCGTAGAATGAATAACGACCTTTTGCATTTACCTTATCCGTAATTCGGAACTTCTTGTCTTCCAACACCGCCATTAGAGATGCCAATTTAAAGGTCGACCCAGGCACTTCTTTAATCCCAACCGCTTGATTGTATCCTTCGCTGTATGTTCCAGAAGCGCCTTTCTCTAAATTCACAATCGCTTTTACATAGCCCGTTTTCACCTCCATTACCACCACACATCCCTTTTCGGCATTTTGGGCTTTTAGCTGATTGAGTAGCTCAGAATGCGCCACATCTTGAATCGTCATGTCGATCGTTGTCACCACGCTCGCCCCTTCAACAGGCTCTTTGGTTACGAGACCTGTTTTCTTCCAACCCGTTGACAGCAATTGCTCCACTTCCTCACCAGGCTCCCCGAGGAGATATTCGTTAAAGGCAGCTTCCAACCCAACCTTGATCCATTTCTTGTTCTTTTCATCCCATTCGACACGCCCCAAGGTTCTTTTTAGCAACTCTCCGTGTGGACGAATGCGCAGAATTTTCGCTTGATGATCGATGATACCACCTTTAAATCTCCCCAGATTAAAAATCGGAAGTTCACGAATTTTTTTTCGCTCTTCATTTGTAACACGTTCTCGTATTTTCAAATAGCGAAACTTGCGTTCTCTCGCTTCGCGAATCATCCGTTGGTATTCATTCGCCGACTTCTCAGGGTACATGCGTGCAAGACCGATACACAAATCATCCAGATCACGTGCAAAAACATCATTGCTAGCTACAGTGGGATCCATGTAGATATCATAGTAAGTAACGGAGGTCACCAAAGGCGTGTAGTTCGCATCGAGAATCTGACCACGACGCGGCTTTAGCTCCACCGTTCTTGTTGGCAAACGTCCCTGATCATCTCCCTCGGTCAAACGATCACTCGGATGCCCATCCAGTTGGATACTTACGGTTTGAAACAACACGACAAGCATGATCACGACAAAGCCGAAGTACACCAGGTACGCCCTCCAGAATATGTCCTTTTTCTCGCTCACTTGTTCTTTTTCTTAATGCGAATCACTTTTGTGGGATTCACGGTTTCTTTTAGTCCAGTAGACTCCAACTCGTCCACCAATCTCACGCGTCGGGTTTCCTCTTCCAATCGTGCTTTCGCCTCGAAGTAATCAGAGGTCACCTCATTCAATTCCACTTGTGTGTCATTGACTTCTTTCGTTAATTCCTTCCCGTAGTAGCCCTTCCCAACCACGAGTAATAGCAGAAAAATGATGTAGAAAATGAAATTGAGATTGTTGGTGATAAATTCTTTTGTTAAAAAATCCCCATTCAAAATCTGCACAAACGTGTTTGGCTTACGTTCAGCGGCAGCTTTCTTTTTTTCTCTTCGTTTCTTTTCCTTACCCTTCTGCACAGTTTCTTTCTCATCCAGCTGCGCACGATCTAAAAATTCGTTATCAACCATTACGCTCTGCTATTCTGAGTTTTGCACTACGTGCACGACTATTTCGTTCTATTTCTTCTTCCGATGCAACAATTGGATGCCGCACCACTTCCGTAAATGGCTTAAGCACATTCCCGAAAAAATCTTTTTCTATCGTTCCAGCGATCGAACCGCGCTTCATGTAATTTTTCACCATGCGATCTTCGAGGGAATGATATGACATAACCACCAAACGACCTTCTGGAGCCAACAGATCTTCTGTCGAATTCAGAAACGCTTCCAACACTCCCATCTCATCGTTCACTTCAATGCGAATTGCCTGAAACACCTGAGCATTGTATTTGTGATCCTTGAATTTTGGGGCACATTCGACCCCAATCTTTGCCAAGGCACCTGTAGTTTCGATCGAACCACGTTCACGTTCTCGCAAAATTGTACGTACTAACTTCCCCGGATTTGGAATCTCACCATAAGAGCGAAACACGCGGAACAACTCATCTTCGGTGTATTCGTTCACAACATTTTTGGCTGTGAGATCACCATTTTGATTCATCCGCATATCAAGCGCTGCATCTTCG
>JBNKGN010000391.1:0-3034 GCA_050289845.1 Crocinitomicaceae bacterium
ATTGCACTTTTAATAACCCAATTACGCCAGTCAAAGCGATGGCAGGAAACAACCATAGAACGGGATGGTTAAGAAAGTTGTTGAAGGGATTCTCACTTACCAATGGCCAAACAAGGAAAGACAAGACAATCAATGCAATTAAAAGGATGGTTAGTTTGAAAATCAATTTCTTTAAACGTTCGTTGATTGAAGCGTTCGTTTTCAGAATGATCCAATTTCCACCATGAATGGTAAGTGCAACAACGGCAATGACACCAATGAGCAGTGTGAACCAGTCAATGACCCCTAAGCGCTCACTTAAAGGACTGAATTCAGCATTCCAAAGCGGGAGGAAGAAATAATGTCCTTCGTATAAAGACGTTCCATTTTCAACGCCTCCTAGATTTACACCTCGAATGACGTTTCCAAGTGCAGTACCGAAGAACAAAGCCAAAAGTAAACTGGATATTCCAAAGGCGCGATCCCAAAACGATTCCCACAAGGCATTTTTTAGCTGACCTCTTAACTCAAGTCCAATGGCGCGGTATATAATAAGCCAAAGTACGATGATCAAGGGCAAGTAGAATCCGCTAAAAGAGGACGCGTATAGCGTTGGGAAGGCAAAGAACAAAACACCTCCAGCTGCGATTAACCAAACTTCATTGGCGTCCCAGAATGGACCGATGGCCTTGGTGATTGCTTTTTTGTCTCCTTCTTCTTTTGCTAAAAAAAGATGAATTATTCCCGCTCCGAAATCATAGCCATCTAAAATGACGTAAGCGGTGAGCATAAGTGCCAAAATGATATACCAAAAGAACTCCATAGCTACTCTTTAATTGAATTAGGTCCTTTATTAACAATTTTTCCAAGTAGAAGTGCGAACAGTAAACCAAGTGTTAAGTACAAGCCGACAAAACCCAGAAGTGTGAACAATGTATTGCCAGATGAAACCGTGGGAGAACCTCCGTCTGCGGTACGCATCAAATCATATACCAGCCAGGGTTGTCTTCCTAGCTCGGCCGTGTACCACCCAGCGGTGTTGGCGATGTAAGGGAAGGGCATCAATAAAAACAAGACCCACAAGAGCCATCTCTTTTCGAATAGTTTTCTTCGAATCAATAGGAACAATGCGAAAAGCATAATTCCGATAAATATAGTCCCCAAACCGACCATAATATGATAGCCGTAATACAGCCCTGAGATATTTGTTGGATGGTCTTTTTCGTCAAATTCGTTGAGTCCTTTGACTTCTGTGTCCCAGTTTTGATACGTTAAGAAACTGAGCACATTCGGGACGGCAATTTTATTGTCCAATCTTTTTTCGAGAACATTGGGTTGTCCAATAAGCACAATTTCTGCGCCGCCTTTTTCCGTTTCGAAGACGCCCTCCATGGCAGCAAAGGTTACTGGCTGGTATTTTACAACGTTTTTTGCGGTCCAGTCGCCTGTCGGAAACGCTACCAGTATGGTAGATATCACACCGAAAATCACCCCCGTTTTTACAAATAATTTCCCTGCCTCTGTATGTTTTTTTCGTAGCAAATAAAAGGCGCCAATTCCAGCAACAACCAATGAACTCGTTACTATAGAAGCAAATTGATTGTGTAAAAAAGAAGGAATGAACCACGGATTCGAGAAAAGTTCAGAGAAATTGGTCAGTACAAACTTTCCATTTTCTAGAATTTCATATCCCACAGGGTGCTGCATCCAGGAATGAGTTGCGATTATGAGAAATCCACTTGCCCACGACCCCAAAAACACGAGGAATCCAGTCAAAAAATGAAGCCGTTGCCCCAGGAGCTTTTCCCCAAAAAGAAACAATCCAAGAAAGGAGGACTCGAGGAAGAAAGAAAACATGCCCTCCATTGCGAGTGTTTGTCCAATGATTCCGCCCGTCATTTCAGAAAACTTTGCCCAGTTGGTTCCGAATTGAAATTCCATTGGAATCCCCGTAATCACCCCCATCATAAAATTGAGCGCGAAAATTTTCATCCAGAATTTGGCGGCGTCATTGTATGCAATCAGTTTCGTTCGAAGGTATTTCCACTTGAAATAAACAATGATCAGGGAAAGTCCCATGGTCAATTGTGGAAACAGATAGTGATATGTAATTGTAAAACCGAATTGCAGACGATCGTACAGAAGCATCTCTTCCATAATATTTTTTTAAATGACGTTTCTCATTGAGGTAAAGCTACCATTATCTTGTTCCTCCATGTCCCAAAGCAACAACAAACATTATTTTCAGACTTAAAAATAGAAATTTGAAGAATTGGATAAAGGGATTTCTCATGATAAATCGTTGACATCTTGAAATTTTCATAATTGTTCGTTTTATTCGGGTAATAACCACCAAAATGGTTTCATTTTGGCTTTGTAAATAAAGGCGTGGTGTAAAGCAAGTTTGAGCCAATGCCCAGCAAGACCGATTTGTCCAAATGTTTTGCTCTGTTTCCGTCCGTGCGTAGTCGGATATTTCTCAAAGTCTGGCACGATGGGGTAGGTAGTGATGCTCACACCGCTTCCAGATAGCATTCCGTAACCTGAAGACGCGATGCACGCTGCTCCCATGTTTCCTAATGACCCTTTGTGTTTTAATTCGCCGTTCCCTGAATTAATTTGATCGATAATGTTGTCTGCGACCAATTTGGCGGTGATACCTGATGGCATTCCTGTTCTTGGTGGTGCAGGGAATATTTCGACACCCTCTGCGTTTTTTCTTGGTCTGGAAATACTGTGTGGTGGCGCAAAGGCAATCCCAGGAGCGAAAATATTGGTAAAGGAAGGGTTTTGATAGGTTTCCGGCCAGTCCTGAACCCGCCAATCTTCGTAAGGTTTTGAGGAGTAATCAGCGTCTACGATCATAAAACCTTTGAAAAGGAGAGGAGTGATGTCTTCTCCAGTTTTATCGTAGGCTTTGAATCCATGACCAGAGAATGCAGGTATGAGCATCGCGAAATCAAAAGTGATCGATTGTGAGCCTTCTTCTAGCGTATCGTAATGTACGAGTCCGTTCTCAACTTTTGTCACTCCAGCGCGTTTGATCCATTGGATA
>JBNKGN010000392.1:0-3015 GCA_050289845.1 Crocinitomicaceae bacterium
CAACTGATCCCGATAAAGAATCACTGCGGCAAATTCATTGAAGAACTAAGTGATTTACGTGCCAATTCACGTGATTTACGTATTGTTTGAACACCCCATCTCCACCTACTTTTGTCCAAATCATTTTAGAAAAGAATCAAAAAACACGGGGTACCCCCTATAAAAACACGGGATATCCCGTATTGACAACCCATTTGATTCGGTCTAATTTTGTTGTTGGAATTATTCACTTTATTCAAATCATCGCATGAAAGCATCCATTTTTCAATTTTTCGTTTGCACAAGCTTCCTGTTTTTAACAAACACTTCCACCTTTGCTCAAATAGTTGGAGGAAGAGAAAACGGTGAAATGACACCCAAAGCGGCAGAACCAAGTACACTAAGCGGTGGATCTCTAAAAGGCGATGTCAATCCGATGACGGGAGAATTGTCGACAAGTGTCGCATTAGGTTCGGTAAGCACTCCTGGAGGGCTTTCCTACCATCTTTCATTGGATTATTCGAGTTCCTTTAGCTTGAGTGCCACACAGGCGATGACTTCAGGAATTCCTTACGGTGAAGGTTGGGGACCCAATTTACCGACGATTTCAGTGGAAGTTGATGCGTTCCATAAATTTTCGTGCTCGATTCTCTCCAATTATGCTGGGAGCTCTCCATCGAGTCAAGATGTAAATTATAGCAATGTAAGCGACGGTTATTCGGCACAAGACGAAGGTGATTTGTATTGGTTTTCTCCAATAATTAATATCCCTGGAGTTGTGGCAGGAAGAGCCATTTTCAAGTATGTAGATGTTACCGACGACAATTGCGTTGTATTTGCTTTGAACAAATTTGAAACTTCAGCTGAGATTCGTTTCTATGGAAAAAATGGTTGGGAAGTAAGGATTGCCAATGGAGACACCTATAAGTTTGGTACACACCTTGCCGCTTACACGGCACCTTCTTCTCAAAGGGTATTGTTTTATGATCAGGATGGAGCAGGTGGAACAGGTGTCGGTGCTTTCGATCCAAACGACCCACAAGAACAAGCGGTGATCAACAACGCATATGGCGATCCTGCTGCTATTCAAAATGTAGTTGAGCCGAAACAAACATTTACAGCCTGGTACTGCGACCAAATTTGGAATGTTAATTCACCGCGCCAAGGTGTCATGTTCCGATACAATAAATACGGGGCATTCAATTATTTTCAAGAATTCAATCAAGCCTATTACCAGGATGTGAGAAGTGATGTGTTTTCGACGTCGTTAAATACCGACTATACTTCCTACACGGACATCTTTCTTAAAGATATGTATTCGTATGTGGCAGAGACGCCTGTCGATATTATTGAATTGAATTACGAAACATACACCGCTGCAGTTGACAACGCAACCATATTGAGTGAAAATGACCCAAATGTTTATCCTTTTGATGGGTTGTACAATTATACAATTGTCAGCGAATGGGGAAATGGAACAGGTAGTTTTTCAAGTTGGAATCGTTACCAACATGCCGCTTCCGTAAATCCAACGAGTAATAGCACATCTACTGTAGGAAGTCCTGCCAACCCTTACATTCATAACAACAGCGGAACTTTGCAATACGAACCTGAAGCTTCTGGCGGAAATACAAACGAGGTTGCTTTTGATCATGGGTTCCTGGAAAGCGAACGCTTATTCCCACTTGGATCGGGCTATTATCCTGGAGATATTTATGAAATAAAAACGAAAGTTAGCCGTCCCAATTCAGGTGACCTAAACAACGGAAACGGAACCATTGATATCGCTGTTAAAACAGGAACACACGGTTACAGCGCAGGCATTACGGGAAATTCACTGATTGCTGTTCCTGATGGTTCTGGTTTTTCTACCGCAGATTATGATGCGCGCAATGGTGTGGAGGTATTCTCTACGTTTAATTCTGCGGTTAAGTGGCAGATGGGGAGTGGTCAAACGAATGTAGAAACATCGAACGTGTTCGTGATGCCAAACATTCCAAGCACGTATCATGGAATCAGTTTGCAGGTTGGTCCAGGGAACTCTGACATAGATTTCACCTCAAACACAGAAGTGAACTTCGATATGGTAGATGGATCCGAAATCGACGTTCGAAATGCATATCCCTATACTTCTGGCAATCGTGAAATAAAATCTACAAACCAAATTCCTCACGCATTTGGGACGGGACACCCTTGGTCTATGATGGTGCCTGAATACAATGAAATGGCATTGGGCAATCTAAATGTTCAAGGAAGTTCTGCAACAACTGACGATGATTTGTATAGAACATGGTGGGCGACCTCTTACGAGCAAAATAGCGGAATTTATCCAAGACCAAACATACCTACAAAGTTTGACGACAATGTGAAACTGGAGAAAGTAGAACTTATCCGCTACTCTAAAAATGCGCTTATGCTGACCGATGTAAAAATATATCGTGTCAATGGCGAATTCAAAGGTTTGGAGGATGCTACCAAAAATGATTGGCAACTACAAAGTCACAAACATTTGGGATATACACATGAAGACGAAGTAATCCTACGCAATTACAATTATGCGGATAATGATATCCTCGAAACCGAAGGGTTAATCCGCAAGATCATTATGTTGGAAAAGATTTCTGAGGTGCCTGTTTCAGGTAGTTTACAAGAATTAACAACCGTTTTGGAATATGACAAATTCTTAAGCATTAGTAATTACCCAACTCCGACGTACGATCAACAAGCAGCCATTCCCTTCCTCGAAGGAATGAACCAATATATTTTGACCAGTTATACAGATGCACTTGGGGGAATCACTCGCGTGAACTATTATCCTGCTCAAAATGAAGCAACGCGCACACAGGGAATCTATTCGTTCTCGGCTTGCGATAATTACATCAATCCTTCACAGCAAGATTTGTCGGTGAGCGCCCAACCATTCGGAAAAAACAGAGCCTATACAGTTCACCCTGCCGTTCACTTTTTAGCGAAAAATGATGAAGGAGATGAATTATTGAATAATCCCACTGCCTTAGCTTTCGGCTATGTGAACCA
>JBNKGN010000393.1:0-2991 GCA_050289845.1 Crocinitomicaceae bacterium
GTATTGTTGAAATTCTCAAAAACCATAAAATCGATGCTGTGCTTCCTACAATGGGGGGGCAAACCGCATTGAACCTCGCGATCAAATGCGATGAAATGGGGATTTGGGAAGAGTACGGTGTACGCATTATCGGTGTGGATATCAACGCGATTGAAATTACGGAAAATCGTGAGGCTTTCCGTGATTTAATGACCGAAGTTGGGGTTCCAATGGCGCCACAAGAAGCGGCAAAGTCTTTCCTACAAGGAAAAGAAATTGCGCAAGAATTCGGTTTTCCTTTGTGCGTACGGGCATCGTATACCTTAGGTGGGGCAGGTGCCTCAATCGTTCACGATCCTAAAGAATTTGATACTTTACTTGAGCGCGGTTTGCAATTGTCACCAATTCATGAGGTGATGATTGACAAAGCTTTGCTTGGCTGGAAAGAATATGAATTGGAATTGTTGCGTGATGACAACGACAACGTTGTGATTATTTGTTCGATTGAGAATTTTGATCCAATGGGAGTGCACACGGGGGATTCTATCACGGTGGCTCCTGCAATGACGCTGTCGGATACAACTTTCCAACGCATGCGTGATATGGCAATCTTGATGATGCGTTCTATTGGAAATTTCGCTGGAGGATGTAACGTACAATTTGCCGTTTCACCCGACGAAAACGAAGATATTATTGCCATCGAGATTAATCCACGTGTGTCGCGTTCTTCGGCACTTGCATCCAAAGCAACAGGATATCCGATTGCGAAAATTGCTGCGAAATTGGCGATTGGGTACCATTTGGACGAATTGAACAATCAGATCACCAAAACTACTTCGGCATTGTTCGAACCTACATTGGATTATGTGATCGTGAAAATTCCACGTTGGAACTTCAATAAATTCCCTGGAGCGAATCGCGAATTGG
This sequence comes from Crocinitomicaceae bacterium, assembly GCA_050289845.1. Classification (GTDB taxonomy): domain Bacteria; phylum Bacteroidota; class Bacteroidia; order Flavobacteriales_D; family Crocinitomicaceae; genus UBA4466. Next base: position 907 of record JBNKGN010000393.1, read on the forward strand.
GATTACAAATGAAGTCCGTAGGGGAGGTGATGGGAATCGGAAGATCGTTCCAGGAAGCGCTTCAAAAAGCATGTCAATCCTTAGAGATTAATCGAAATGGATTGGGAGCAGACGGACGTGAATTGACCAATCAGGATCAAATTTTGCAGAGTTTGGAGCATCCAAGTTGGAATCGCTTGTTCCATATCTATGATGCGATCAAATTGGGGATTCCGTTCAAAACGATTGTTGAAAAAACGAAAATTGATATTTGGTTCCTCAAACAAATTGAGGACTTAATCATGCTAGAAGATAAAATCGAGAAACATCATCTTGAGAATTTCCCGAAAGAATTGATGTTCGAAGCGAAACAAAAAGGCTATGCTGATCGTCAAATTGCACACTTGTTGCGATGTCTGGAATCAGAAGTCTACAAGAAACGCGAAGATTTTGGAATCAATAGAGTGTACAAATTAGTGGATACGTGTGCTGCAGAATTCGAAGCACAAACACCGTATTACTATTCCACCTTCGAATACGAGAACGAAAGTCCGGTTTCTGACAAAAAGAAAGTCGTTGTTTTAGGATCTGGTCCTAACCGAATAGGACAGGGGATTGAATTCGATTATAGCTGTGTTCATGGTGTACTCGCAGCGAAGGAATGTGGGTACGAAACGATAATGATCAACTGTAATCCCGAAACTGTTTCTACCGATTTCGATACTGCGGATAAATTGTATTTTGAACCTGTTTTCTGGGAGCACATTTACGATATTATCCGACACGAAAAACCAGAAGGTGTCATCGTTCAATTGGGTGGACAAACCGCATTGAAATTGGCGGAGAAACTGGAACGCTACGGAATTAAAATATTTGGAACCAGCTACGAAGCGCTTGATTTGGCAGAAGATCGTGGACGTTTCTCTGAAGTTCTTCAGAAAAACAACATTCCTTTCCCGAAATACGGAGTCGTTCAAAATGCGGAACAAGCGTTGGAGTTGTCCGATGAATTAGGCTTCCCGTTACTCGTTCGACCGTCCTATGTTTTGGGAGGTCAAAAAATGAAAATTGTCATCAACAAAGAGGAATTGGAACACCACGTGGTAGATATTATCAACGATATGGGGAACAATCAAATCTTGTTGGATCATTTCTTGGGTGGTGCTATTGAAGCAGAAGCAGATGCCATTTGTGACGGAGAAGATGTGTATATTATCGGTGTGATGCAACATATCGAACCTGCAGGAATTCACTCAGGAGATTCGTATGCAGTGTTACCTCCATACAACTTGGGCGATTTTGTGATGCAACAAATCGAAGATATTACGCGAAAAATTGCGGTGGAATTACGCACTGTCGGACTGATCAACATTCAATTTGCGATCAAGGATGACAAAGTATATGTAATTGAAGCGAATCCTCGTGCTTCTCGTACCGTTCCATTTATTGCAAAAGCATACGATGAACCGTATGTAAATTACGCGGTAAAAGTGATGTTGGGCGAGAAAAAAGTGAAGGATTTCGATTTTCATCCGAAACGCAATGGGTACGCTATCAAAATTCCAGTGTTCTCCTATGAGAAATTCCCAGAGGTGAAGAAGGAGTTAGGACCAGAAATGAAGTCGACAGGAGAAGCAATTCGATTTATCGAAACGCTGAAAGATCCGTATTTCATGAAAATATACTCGGAACGTAATATGCACCTTTCGCGCTAATGGTAGTCGCTGAATCAAGTATAACTGGCGCTTTTCGGATGATCTTGATGATCGTCGGGGCACTTGTGTTACTTCGATTTGTCGGTCAATTAATGCAAGCCAAGCGAAACATGGCGGAAGAAGAGGCTATGAATCGCAGGCAGAAAGCATTTGACGCAGAAGCGAAACGAAAAAAGAAACATTTAGGTCGTACCCAAATTCTAGGGAAAAACACAAAAATTAACGATAGTATTGAAGATGCCGAATTCGAGGAGATTGATTGATCTCCTCGACTTTTTTGTATATTCATCCTCATTGTACACCTGTCACCAAAATAATCAGATCATGAGTGAGTCGCCCTCTAACAAAATGTATACGCTATGGCTGCAGCAGTTTAATGAGATTCTTGCCA
>JBNKGN010000394.1:0-2991 GCA_050289845.1 Crocinitomicaceae bacterium
GTGGCGGTCGTCCAAATCGTTCTAGAAGCGGTTCTGGCGGTGGAGGAAACTTCAGAAGCAAAAACACGCGTCAAAGAAGATAATAATTCAATGATTAGTGTCGGTGCGTTGATTTTTAACAGAAATTCGTTCTGCGGATCGTGAATATTTCAAGCATTATTACGGAATTAAAGGAAGCCAGTGAAAATTGGGTTCCTTTTTTCACTTGCATGACATCACAAAATCCAGGCACCAACAACTTTAAAGGACAGAAGATTCAAAATAAGTAACAATTAAACATGCTTGTTGGTACTCCCATACAAGTAAAATGAACAAAATGGAAATAAGAAACATTGCAATCATCGCACACGTTGACCACGGAAAAACAACATTGGTCGACAAAATGATTGAAGCAGGATCCGTTGTTGACGAACGTGAGAGACCAAAAGGGGAATTGATCATGGATAACAACGATTTGGAGCGTGAACGCGGAATCACCATTGTCTCCAAAAACGTCTCGGTATCCTACAAGGGAACAAAAATCAATATCATCGACACCCCAGGTCACGCCGACTTTGGAGGTGAAGTTGAACGTGTATTGAATATGGCAGATGGCGTTTGTTTGTTGGTGGATGCCTTTGAAGGTCCGATGCCGCAAACGCGTTTCGTTCTTGGAAAAGCATTGGCCATGGGATTGAAGCCTTTGGTTGTAGTGAACAAAGTGGACAAAGACAATTGTACACCAGAAGAAGTACACGAAAAAGTGTTCGACCTCATGTTCGAGTTGGATGCCAATGAAGAACAACTGGATTTTCCAACGATTTATGGTTCGGCGAAAAATAATTGGATGTCTGACGATTGGAAGAATCCAACCAATTCCATTACACCACTTTTGGACAAAATTTTGGAATACTACCCACCAATCACGGTTCCTGAAGGAAATACGCAAATGTTGATTACCTCTTTGGATTTCTCCACATTCGTTGGCCGTATTGCTATTGGACGTTTGACACGTGGGGAGTTGAAACCAAATCAGCAAATTGTTTTAGCGAAACGCGATGGTTCGACAGAGAAACACCGAATTAAAGAAGTATTCGTTTTTGAAGGGACCAACCGTGTGAAAGTTGACTCTGTTCAAGGTGGAGATTTGTGTGCTGTTACAGGAATTGAAGGTTTTGAGATCGGAGATTCCATCTGTGATTTTGAAAATCCAGAACCAATGGAAACCATCGAAATCGATGAGCCTACGATGAGCATGCTTTTCTCAATTAACGATTCACCGTTCTTTGGTAAAGAAGGGAAATTCGTTACTAGCCGTCACATCGCAGAGCGTTTGGAGAAGGAATTGGAGAAAAATTTGGCAATGCGTGTTGCGAAAACGGACAAAGCGGATAAATGGATGGTTTTCGGACGTGGTGTAATGCACTTGTCCGTATTGATCGAAACCATGCGTCGTGAAGGGTACGAGTTGCAAGTAGGGCAGCCACAAGTAATTATCAAAGAAATTGACGGGGTCAAATGCGAACCTGTCGAAGAATTGACAATCGACTTGCCAGAAGCAAATAGCGGTACCGCTGTGGAAGCAGTGACAAAACGTAAAGGAGAAATGAAGAACATGGAGCCGAAAGGAGATCGCATGATCATCCAATTCGAAGTGCCTTCCCGTGGAATCATTGGTTTGCGTAATTACTTGCTTACAGCAACGGCTGGTGAAGCGATTATGACCCACCGTTTCTTGGAATACCAACCGTACAAAGGAGAAATCCCTGGACGATTGAATGGTTCTTTGATTTCAATGGAATTGGGAACTTCGATTCCGTTCTCCTTGAACAACCTACAAGAAAGAGGAACCTTCTTTATTGCACCAGGAGAGAATATCTACGAAGGACAAGTGATCGGTGAGAATAGCCGCGCAAACGACCTTGTAGTCAATGTAACGAAAACCAAGAAAATGTCGAATATGCGTTCCTCAGGAGCAGACGACAAAGTACGTTTGGCACCACCGAAAGTATTCAGCTTGGAAGAGTGTTTGGAGTACATTCAAGCCGACGAATATGTGGAGGTGACACCAGAAAACTTGAGAATGCGTAAGATTCTGTTGAAAGAGACAGATCGTAAGCGTTCTGGAAAGTAACGATCTTTTATATAGCAAAAGGAGGGAGGAACGGTTGTTTTTCCCTTTTTTTGTGCTTGTAAATGGAGAATTGAAAAACTATCGCGACTTAAAATGTACTAGAATGAAAAAAACGTCACTTATTTTGACCGTATTTGCGGCAATCTTAATTACAGGGTGCGCATCTGAATCATCAAATTCCGATACAAAGAAATCGTCGCCAGAGAACGAAAAAGAACAAGTCGTGGAAGATACGATCCCACGTGTGACGGGAATTGGTGGTATTTTCTTCGTTTCGGAGAACCCCGATTCGCTCAATCAATGGTACGGCGAAAATTTGGGAATGGCCATGGATCCTTATGGCGCTCCTTTTGAATCACGTAATGCCAACAATCCGGAGGAAATCAATTATTTGAGATGGAGTACGCACGGAAGTAACGCGTATTTCCAACCCTCGAAGAAAGAATTTATGATCAACTATCGGGTGAATAATATCGAAGGAATGATCCGCAAGTTGGAAGCGTCTGGAACGATCATGCTGGACTCACTCGCCACGTATGATTACGGAAAATTTATTCACTTTATGGATCCAGAAGGCAACAAGGTCGAATTGTGGGAGCCTGTCGATGAGGTACTAACAGAAATGGGCGGTGAAACAACAAAGTAATTCCTGCGATTGAATCATACCTGATGTGAATTTCCTGTTGAAAACAAATGTTAACACGTAGGAATTGGCTTCAAATTTGCCTATCTTTAAGTTAACCAATCAAGGTGCCTATGTTTGATGATGATGACGAGAACGAAGCGTTCGACGATGGAGAGTTAAAGAGTGACCTTGAGCGATTTGAAAATTTCCTCAAAGGAACCCCTATTGGCTTTATGGATAGCGATCGTTGGGA
>JBNKGN010000395.1:0-2974 GCA_050289845.1 Crocinitomicaceae bacterium
CGAAATTCTGGTGAGCTACCACCCTATATCGATAACAGGGACAGCAATTATATGCAGACCGTGCATTATAAAAATGGCAAGATCACTTCCATTAAATCGGAACAATGGCACCTAAACGCTGATGGAACGCCGCACAGCCTCGAAGTTAATTTTAAACAAAAGGAAAGAGCAACCAAACGCAATGGATTGGATAAAAGCTACCATCTCACCTTTCCAGCACGACCAGACGGCTCACTGGTACCATTGTCAGAACACGATGCGCCGCGAACCAACTTTTATTACAGAGGTCAATACAGTAATTTAAATCGCGAATACGAACAACACGTCTTCAACAATCCCGAAGTCATTGATCGAACGGAAGACATCATCATGTTGTCCTTTGACATCAAGGACGAGTGCTATTATGAGTCGTATCGGTATTTTTACAACCTGAAGGAATTCAATTCGAAATAGCTAGCTTCGTGTTATGACCGAAAAAGAATTGCGAGATTATCTGGATGCGAAAGTGCTACAATACGAAGCTCCCCAATTCATTGAAAGCGATCCCATTCAATTGGTGCATCAGTTTGATCAAAAAGAAGATATTGAAATCGCAGCATTGTTGATTTCAACCATTGCCTGGGGCAAACGTGCCATGATTATTAAAAGTGGCGCAAGGATATTGGATATTATGGGAAACGAACCGTATGCGTTTGTCCGTGACTATCAAGCCAACACCATTCCAGCGTTTGTGCATCGCACCTTCAACGGCGTCGATCTCGATTTTTTCTTTCGCGCCTTACAACAAATTTACGCAACGCATGGAAGTTTGGAAGCTGTTTTCGCTCCCCACGCTGAATTTGCAGGTGCTCAGGGAAGAATCGTGTCATTTCGAAATGCAATGTTGGAAGTTGAACACGAAAAACGCAGCGAAAAACACCTTTCCGATCCCTCCAGAAATTCTGCTGCAAAACGCTTGAATATGTTTTTGCGTTGGATGGTACGCGATTCCAAATGTGGCGTCGATTTCGGGGTATGGCAAAGCATTCCTAAAGAAGAATTGATGATACCTTTAGATGTGCATACGGCGCGAATAGCAAGAGCCTTAGGACTTTTGACTCGCAAACAAAATGACTGGAAAGCCCTGGATGAATTGATGGTGCGGCTCCGCAAGATGGATCCCACAGATCCCGCTAAATACGATTTTGCCTTATTTGGGATCGGAGCCTTCGAAAGCTTCGAAACGGATTAACCTTTTTTCTGAACTTACTCCCCTTTCTCGGTTTCATAATCCGCCTGAAATTATATCTTTGATCATATGAAGTTTTTGTACCCCGAATTCCTATGGGCGCTGACCGTGCTGGCAATCCCTTTAGTGATTCATTTATTCAATTTTAAACGGTACAAAACACTCTATTTTTCGAGCTTAACGTTTATCAAACACGTGGACCAGCAAACAAAATCCACACAAAAAATTAAGCACTACCTTATTTTACTTTCCCGACTTCTGGCTTTTCTGTTTTTGGTTTTGGCCTTTGCCCAACCTTATTTCAGTAATTCCGAAAATGCCTTAAGCGCCAAGTCTCCTATTTATTGTTTCTACATTGACAACAGTTTTTCCATGCAGGCACGTGGACCCGAAGGAGAATTACTTTCGGAAGCTCGCGAAAAAGCCAAAGAAATTATTGAAAAATCACCGGCGGACACGCGTTTTTTAATCGGAACGAATGAGATGTCAGGAAGAGAAGAACGGATCCTAAACCGACGCGAAGCCCTTGAGAAATTGGATGGGATTGCTTTAAGTCCCCTCAGTCGGAACATCGGTCAAATAACGGATTGGCAGCAAGAACTGTTAGCGAAGCATTTCGAAGAAGACGCAAAAACGAAGGTGAATTACTTCTTATTAACAGATTTCCAAAAGGATGCGTCGAAACCAATGCAAAAAAACAAAAACGACATTACCTTCTTCCCGACACGACTGGTTCCTGAAACAACGACCAATGTCTACGTAGATTCCGCTTGGTTCAGCGCACCAATTCACAAAGCAGGATCCAATAATACTTTAAATATTAAAGTTCAGAACGACAATAAAACAGCGATTGAAAATCTGGAGATCACCATTCGTATTGAAGATTACAACAAAACGATCTTTGTCAACGCGCCTGCGGGAAAATCAGTTGTTTCATCCATCACTTATGCCGACAAAACGCCAGGCTGGAAAAAAGGAAGTATTAATGTAGTCGATGAAAGCGTTTTCTTTGACGATACCTACTACCTTTCGTATGAAGTTTTAAGATTCACCAATGTTTTGGTCATTAATGGCGAAGACGCAATTGAAGGTACGCATGTTATTTATGAACTAAACGACGCGTACAAATGCACCGTAAAATCAATCACTGAATTAACGGCAAATGACTTTGAACAAAAAGACCTCGTGGTCATTAATGGAGCCAATGCAATGCCTTCGGGAATCGTAAGTTATCTTGAAGCGTACACTGAAACGGGAGGTTCTGTCGCATTGTTTCCCGGTAGAACACCTGAAAATACAGGCTGGAATCAATTGTTGAATACCTTTAAGTTGCCGCGCATTGGCACTGGAGTAAGCTCTGGAAATCGAATCAAATCACTCGCCTATTCCGATCCTTTCTACAACGGCGTATTTGAAGAAAAGACACCAAATGTCAATCTTCCAGGAGTCAGCAAAACCTTCCGTGCGATAAAAACCGATACACGCTCCTCCGACCTTATTGTTTTGCAGAACGGTTTACCACTTTTGTCTTATGCAAAAAACAAAGGCAATGCGTTTATGTTCTACAGTGCGATTCACGAAGATTTCGGAGCCTTCTCGAAAGATGTGCTCTTTACGACTGTTTTATTGCGCATGGCGGAACTCTCGAAGCGACCACAGCCAATTGCACTGACCATTGGTGATCAAGCGGAATACCCAGTTTACGAGGAACTATCCAACGATCAGGTTTTTCATATTAAAGGCGAT
>JBNKGN010000396.1:0-2950 GCA_050289845.1 Crocinitomicaceae bacterium
CCGAACGAAACACATAAGACTGTCCTTCTTTAAAAAGATAAAACTTCCTATACGTACCGTTAATTTTCTTGACATCTACATTTAAATAATTAGGATGCTCTATCTGAACATGGTATTCTCTAGCCATAGAGAACCTCAAAACGTAATCTTTTCGAATGCTATCATAGGTGGCTTCATAACCGTTGACCACTAACCTGGCATTAGGAATTACCTTTTCTTTATTATCTAGAACCTGTATCCTCATTTGACGATTTGTTACTCGCAAAGGCTCTTGAGCTGAAACATTCAAGACAGACATAAAAAAAAGAATAAAGTAGATTTTCTTCACAATTACCGCTTTAATCAATTTTTGCACCGCTCACTTTCAATGACTTTCATAAAGAAGACGTATAACAAAGGAAACTAGTGGTTTCACATTGTTCATTTTAACAATCTTAAACTCCTGCATTGAGTTAGTCTAAAAGCTTCGGCTAAGTTTCATATCTCATAAACCCCATTCCTTATCGCAAACACCACCAATTCAGCAGTCGTCTTACATCCCGTCTTCTTTGAGATTCTCATGCGATGATTCTCCACCGTTCGCTGACTCAAGGATAAGATTAGTGAAATCTCACCGTTTGACTTTCCTTCGCAAATAAGCACAACTATTTCCATTTCTCTTTTAGAGAGGCTATCGCCTTCCAATATCGTACAAGTTATCTCTGGCGTATTGATAATTTCCTCCAGAAACTCCGGTGTTAGTAGACCAAAACAGAAATATTCGTTGTAGTGAACCTCTTTAATTGCCGCGGCTAAAACCTCAACATCTACAGTTTTACTTATCACTGATTTTGCGCCACTTAACACCAAACGTCGGACGTTAAAAATTGATTCGCGAATGGTTAAAAAGACGACCTTCACCGTTGGATAGAACTGATGGAGTATTGAAAGTGTCTGACGTCCATCCATTTCAGGCATTTCTTCGTCCAATAAAACGAGATCGACCTCCTTTCCTTTTATCTGTTGCAGCAGTTCTTTTCCGTTTCGCGCAGCTGCGACTATTTGAAACTCCAAATAGTCACCAAGAAGTCGAATTAATCCCTCTCGAACTATGGTTTGATCTTCTGCTAAGGCAATTTTAATAGGGGTCATTAGTAATACGTTGAAGTCATTCGAGAGTACAATAAGTATAAGAAGAAGAACGCAAAACGTTAACGGATAGTTATAATTTTGCGTAATTGTTGCAATAATTCAGGTAAATGTTGTAATCGATTTAACAAAAATTTGGTTAAATTTTAAGTTTTAGCAATGTTTCGATAATAAAAACATCTACTGTCCTGTTAACGCACCTACCTTGTGATGTCGTGCACCTCCCCCTCTCTACCAAAAGAGGTAAAAGTTCAATATCCTCTACCCTTCAGTATTGCGTTCAGAACTAATTCACTTCAAGACATTGATGATCAATCACCCTACAATTTTCACGACATATTTGTTTGAAGGAACTGGTTACTCTAACGTGATATTCACTCATTTTGAGTAACTCACTTGGAAGTTTACAGAAATTATTCATGCACCAAAATTTGTTCTTCTTTAGCTTCAATTAGCATAGCAAACGATCCAATTGATCGTGATTTCTTTTAAATCTAGATAATTTTCTACCTTTAGTTAATCAAACCAAACTTTCGTGAATTCAGCCAACTTCTGCAGTTAAGATGACGAATTCAAGCAAAACATAAAACAATGAGCAACTATCACTTCAAACATCTTGAGGAATATTTTAACGTCTATCGCAAATCTGTAGAACGTCCAGAATTGTTTTGGGAAGAAATCGCCGAAGAGCATTTTGTGTGGCGAAAACGATGGGACAATGTATTAAGCTGGGATTTTCAGAAGCCAGAAATCAAATGGTTCGAAGGCGCCAAACTCAATATTACCGAAAACTGCATCGATCGGCATTTACTAGCAAACGGAGAGAAAACAGCCATTTTGTTCGAACCGAACGATCCAGATGAACCCGCGCAACATATTACCTATAACGAACTTTCAAAACGTGTCAATCGATTTGCGAATGTTTTAAAATCAAAAGGAATCCAAAAAGGCGATCGCGTCTGTATTTACCTCCCGATGATTCCCGAATTGGCAATTTCGGTACTCGCGTGTGCACGGATAGGCGCCATTCATTCAGTCGTTTTTGCTGGATTTTCTGCTACAGCCCTCGCGACTCGTATTAACGATAGTGATTGTCAAATGGTCATCACCTCTGACGGTTCGTTCCGAGGTGCGAAATCCATCGATCTTAAAGGAATTGTCGATGAAGCGTTGACGCAATGTCCATCAGTACGCACTGTTTTAGTGACACAACGAACGAAAGCCGAAATACAAATGGTTGATGGGCGCGACGAATGGTTGCAACCGCTTTTGGACGCTTCTTCAACGGAATGCGCACCTGAAATTATGGATGCTGAAGATCCGCTGTTCATTCTCTACACCTCAGGATCTACGGGAAAACCTAAAGGGATGTTGCATACAACCGCCGGATACATGGTTTACACAGCATTTACCTTTAAAAACGTATTCCAATACCGAAACAACGATGTTTATTGGTGTACCGCAGATATAGGCTGGATTACAGGACATAGCTATATCGTATATGGTCCTTTGGCAAATGGCGCAACTACCGTGATGTTTGAAGGTGTACCAAGCTACCCTGATTGCGGTCGTTTTTGGGAGATCGTAGAGAAACACAAAGTCACTCAATTCTACACAGCACCTACCGCAATTCGTGCTTTAGCAAAAGAAAACCTGGATTACGTGACAAAATACGACCTTTCATCCTTGAAACTAGTAACCTACGGCACAGAACCGATGCATCAAAGTACACTTGAAAGATTTGGTTCTCTTATGCCACACGTTAGGCTGCAACAGACCTATGGACTTTCGGAAGTAGGTATACTCCGTTCAAAGTCAAAAG
>JBNKGN010000397.1:0-2926 GCA_050289845.1 Crocinitomicaceae bacterium
CTCGGGCTTGAATGCTGGGACACGTTTGGATTTATTGCATCTTCTTAAAAACTGGTTTTGGGAATATGTTTTAAAAGTTGATTAAAAAAATAGAGTTCGAGGAATTTCGGTTGTTCTTTGTCGGAATAATTGCCCGTGAAAGAAGGAATGTTAAGGAAAGGGTACGCAGCTTCACCATAAACAGGATTATTGGAACCATCCAAAGCAGAAACAAGTGTATTTTCCTGAATGTCCTGATACTCATAATCCTGAACAATTGGATTCTCATTCCAGAGGTTTTCGCGCATAAAATTTGGACGCAAATACCCATTTTCAAAAGCCAATGTGTGATCATATTCATAAATAGTTTCGTCTTCCAGTACATCGTCATGGGAATAATGTTTCACGTGTTTCATTTTTCCATAGAGCAAATATTCATCAATAGAAACGGTTAAATCCAATGGGTTGTGAAGCTTTCCGAAATATTCGTAATCGGTGTAATTTCGATCTGTAGCTGTGTTGTCTACATACGGTTCGTACACACGTACATTTTTGAAGGCAAATTCTCCCCCCGTGAAGTAATTGGTTCTGAAATATTCATCTGGAAGCTCCAATTTTTTCGGGTTCCACATGATACTATTTACGTCGTATACGTATTCCCATAGTTTCAAATTGTGATTCGTATACCCCGAATTGAAAATCGTAGTTGGTGGTAATAATTCATCGCCTTCATCGTTTTTTCCTAAGAAGTGAACGGCTGGGTGAACACTATAGGCTCTATTCTTTCCAAAAGGTTGTGCGCTTACGGACAAATCTTGTTGCGATGGATTGATGTAATTATCGCATGCAGAGAAAGCGTAAATTCCTTGCATTCGAGTGGCTGCATTTTGCGGATAATAGTACTGTACACGTGTAATTCCTCCCAGGGCATCTGTGTAGGCAGTCAAGACGTATTGATTCATTCCTTCGAGAAACGGAATTTCTGCTTGTTCGTCATAGGTTGGCGTTGGGTGATAACCAATGCTTAAGAACTTCTCATATTCCAATTGTGTCGTTAATTCTGGCAAAGTACCCGAAACTGGCACATCTGAAATTTTCTCTAACATAATGATCTTCCGAATTAACCCTTCAGATTCAAGTATATCATTGTCGGCATAGTTGTAATTGCGCAGGATTACTTCATCTTCATGTGTATATCCCAAATGTTTGTGACTTTGTAGTTGCCAATCATTTTTAGTAGCATCCTCCAACCCTTTGAATTCGCCATTGACACGGTATACTTTCACATCAGTCAGCATAAGCGCATTTTTAGAGTAGCGGATCAACGCTACTTTTTCCAACTTTACATTGTTGTCAAACTTTGTCGGTATGTTGGGACGCGGATACGTTCCACTTGTTTGTTCGTAAGAAGTTGCCCACCAAGTGCGGTACAAGTCGTCGTCAATAGTTGCAGAACTTCCTTGAGTATTCAAGCTTCCCAAAGCCATCTCGTTGTAGACTGGCGCCATCATCGACCATGGATGCCCTGTTCCAAATGCATGCGGAATTTGGTTGGTTGATTTAATTTCACGATTCCCATAAGTATAGGGATAAGCGTTGCGAATATCTATCTCCGAACCATCAATCATGTCAAGATTGACTTCTGTGTTTGAGGTAAAGTCTACGTCTGAATTCCCTGGACCAACCTGTAAACTGATTCCATGGTATGTACTCGGAATGTTTGGCATCACGAACAAATTCGAGGTTTCGATATTCGATTGCCCATTCCCCATTTGCCATTTTACCGCTGAATTAAAGGTGGAGAATACTTCGACCCCGTTCAACGCTTCATAATCGTTTGTGCTAAGGCCAGCACCGTTAGGAACAGTAATCAGTGAATTACTTGAAACACCAGGACTGTTACCATGTGTTCCTGTTTTGACAGCAATATCAATTGTTCCATTTCCATTGTCTAAATCACTTGAATTGGGACGGCTGATTTTTGTTTTTATCTCATAAATATCTCCAGGATAATAGCCCGTACCAAGTGGAAATAAGCGTTCACTTTCCAAAAATCCGTGGTCAAAAGAAACATCATTGGTATTCCCACCAGAAGCCTCAGGCTCATATTGCAGGGTACCGCTGTTGTTACGAATATATGGATTGGCTGGACTTCCGACAGTGGCCGTACTGTTGGATGAAGGATTTACTGACGCAGCATGTCGGTAACGATTCCAACTGGAAAAACTACCTGTTCCATCTCCCCACTCGCTGACAATTGTGTAATTGTACAGCCCATCAAAAGGATAAACATTTGCGTCATTTCCGCTTAATATGGTTGCATTGTCTACCGCGTCGGTATACGTGTCATAATTCAATTCAATAATGTCAACGGGCGTTTCTGCCACATACGAATACACATCCTTTAGAAACAAATCCGAATAGGATGTATAGTCGGTGTTTTGTGATGTTAAAAACACATCACTTCTGACATCTTGGTAGTAAGCTTGATTGAACTCTTGAAAATAATTGAATGCCCCATACTTGTTGTATCGAAACATTACACCTTGGCGTGGTGAATTGACATTCCAAATCTGGTCGCAATACCATGCCGTAAATGTTTGTTTGGGTTCCACAACATTTTGAATAGCGGTAGGATCTCCATATTCGTTGTTGATTACGGCTTGTTCTTGTGGATCACTGGTATTAAACGCTCCTGCACCTGTTCCACCTGCTCCATCTTGATCATAAAACAACACTCTTTGAGAGGAGGGTGCGGTATAGGATGCGAGATGTGTTCCAAACTTATAAGTATCTCCATTGGCAATACGCACTTCCCATCCATTTTTTCCGTAGAAACGAATCTCTGCGGAAGTTTCAAATTTGTTCAAAGCAAATACAACGCAATTGTCGTCGGTAACATCTACATACTTGAAAATAGCTCTTCCTGCCACGACTCCAGGGATAT
>JBNKGN010000398.1:0-2922 GCA_050289845.1 Crocinitomicaceae bacterium
GGCATCGGCTTGTTCGGAGACCTGATGAGAAGCGCCAGGAAAAATAACCAGGGGAATCTCGGTGTGTTTTTTAATGTTCGAAACGCAACGATGAAATTCTTCCCGTGTAACAGTGCTCCCCCCAACAAAGAGGTAATCAACCTTCGCAAATGCGATTTTCTCGAGCAAAAGTTTGATTTTAACTTCCTCGTTCAACTTTTCAGGATCGATGAGTACTGCGATTTGTCCAAATCTTTTCGAAAATTGCTTAAGCAAGTGCGTCGATGCGTTCAATAGGAGCTGTGTTTAGGGTGAATATTACGCCGTCTTGTTCAAATATATTCAATTTCACGTGAAGTTCGTGATCGCCGTTCAGGATCTTGCCGTTCCAAATCGTATCGGATTCAGGTTGTAGGAGCAATTCTTCTTTGAAATGAATTTGTCGACGTCCAGCTAATTTGTACAGCGCCTCTTTGGCTGACCATATTTTTGAAACAACGATCGGATCTGTGCAGTTGAAAAGATTGAACTCACTTGGGGCAACGAATTTATGCATGATCTTTTCGATGTTCGGTCGCGGAATTTCAAGATCCAAGCCAATTTGATAGTGATCGTTGGTAGCAATGGCAACCTTGTTTTTACAATGACTAATAGAGATATAGGATCCGAGTTGAACGTAAGGAGCTCCGTGCGCTGTATAATGAATATGCTGAAAACCAAAAAGTGCGTGACGAAGAATACGCGTTGCAACAAACTCGCGTTTACGACCCTCATTACCAAAGTGCAAACAACGTTCTAATTCCAAATCAGTAAGTAGCTCGTAGTATTTTGACGGTTCGAAAGGAGGGTATTCGAGCACGTGGATTTCTGAAGAGTCCACCTGAATTTGAGAAGAAATGAAATCAATCATAGATGCAAAAGAACGAAAATCATCTCAAATGAATTAGACGTGTATAATTTCCCTGAATTTGAAATTCAATTTTAAATTATCGTGAATAGAAGTTCATACATTTGTTAATGTTGGTTAAGAAGATTCGGTTTTAAATTTTATTAACACTTAAAAGGAATCCGCCCGAATTTTTCTATATTTACGCGCTTTACTAGAGCAATTTGGTTTAATACTAAACAAACTGTACTTATGTTACGAAAACTTAACTTAATCGTAGTGAGCTTATTGCTTACGATGTCTTATGGGTTTTCCCAGACAGGTCTCGGTACGATCCGTGGAACTGTTAAGGATGGCGACTCCAAGAAACCGATTGAATTCGCGAAAGTGAAAATCAAATTAAACGGTTCCACAAAAGGAGGTGCTAATACTGATAATGAGGGAAAATTTCAAATCAACTCGGTTTCACCGGGATCTTATGATGTAGAAGTGACTACTGCTGAAGGTCACCAACCAATTCTTCTTGAAGGAGTGGTTGTGAGTTCAGATCAAATCACTTTCTTAGATGATCTTGAATTAAAAATTGCAAAAGACGTTCAGGAAATCACTGAGGTTCGCGTCATTGCATATAAGGTGCCATTGATCGATAAGGATGGTGGTGCTTCAGGAGCAACCATCGGACGAGAGGACATTTCACGATTACCAGTTCGTTCTGCAGCGGGTGTTGCGGGAACAGTTGGAGGGGTAAGTACTTCAGAAGGTTCAGGTGCAATTAGTGTACGTGGTTCGCGTTCGGATGGTACCTACTTCTATATAGATGGTATTAAAGTACGTGGTTCTGCAAGTCTTCCGAAATCAGCGATTGAAGAGGTGAAAGTAATTACAGGTGGTCTTCCTGCAAACTACGGTGATGCGACAGGGGGGATTATCTCTGTTACAACACGTGGGCCTTCAGCGCAATATTTCGGTAGTGCCGAGTTGGTAACTTCTGGTTTTTACTTTGCTGGTAAAGATCCACTAGGAAACAATCCAGAGACAGAAGATTACACTGGTAAAGTATTTGGATTGGATAAATATGCATACAACCTTTTCGAGGGGATGTTGTCTGGTCCATTATGGATGCAACGTGATTCAACAGGAGAGCGTACAAAACCGCGTCTTGGATTCCTTGTTTCTGCAAATATCACAGATCAATTGGATAGCCGTCCTTTAGCAGGTGGTAGTTACCGTATTAAGAAAAGCGCAAAAGACGAATTGCTTGCAAATCCATTGCGTCCGTCTTCAACAGGTTTTGGTACTTTCCACAATGCCCAATTCCTTCACATGGATGATTTCGAAAAAACAGATTGGAGAATGAACGCACGTAACACGAACGTCTCTGGTCAAATGAAAATCGACGTGAATACAGGACCATCTGTGAACTTGTCTTTTGGTGGTTCGATGAACTACGCAAGAGGAAATAACTACAGCTATGCAGGTTCGTTATTGAATTTTGGAAACTTCGGTTTCTTTGAGTCTTTGGATTGGAGGGTTTTTGGTCGTTTGACACAACGTTTCTCTAACACTGATTCAGAAAGTAGTTCAAAGATTAAAAGTGCCTACTACTCTTTAATGGTAGATTACTCGAAATCAAAAGACGATAACTACGATCCAAATCATAAGTACAATATCTTTAACTACGGTCACGTAGGTACATTTGAAACAACAAGAAGAAGATCTCACTCATGGAATCAGGAATTGAACGCATACGAGCATGATGGATTCCGTGATTTAGAAGTGAAATTTACACCTTCTGAAACAAATGCAGCTTTAGCAGCAATTACAACGCAATACTATAATATCTATGAAGGCTCACCAGAAGGTCACTATGAAAACTTGGTGCAATTGCAACAAGGAAGTGCGCTTTTAAATGGTGGTTCACCTAGAAACGTTTACTCAATCTGGAGTAACATTGGTACACCTTACAACTATTTCGGTAAAACAGAGAACGATCAATTCCGTTTGACTGGATCTGGTTCTGCGAATATCGGAGATCACTCAATTTCATTAGGGTTTGA
>JBNKGN010000399.1:0-2863 GCA_050289845.1 Crocinitomicaceae bacterium
AACAAATACTGCAGCAACACGTGATTGTAGCCTTCATTAATATCTGCGGGCATAAAATCGATCGAATAATCGGCACAACGCATCGAAATTTCCTTGAAATAATTGCCAATTGCACTCGTGTACGCTTCCTTCATCTGATTCGGTTGCAATTTCATGCTTTCGCCTGATTCCATATCTACAATATTGTATGGGCGATTCTCAAATTCAAAATCCAATTCCGTCTTTTTATCCAATGTATGGAAGACAATTACTTCGTGCTTGTTGTGACGCAAATGCTGAAGCGCTTGGAAGAACGCATCCGTTTGATTGGGATCTTCGAGAAGGTCTGAAAAGATGACAACCAGACTCCGTTTGTGGGTCAATTCCGCGATATCATGCAACGTTTGAACCGTCGATGTTCGCTTCTTATCTGCCTTTTCGTATTGTTTGAGGTGTTTTTCGAGTTCGCTGTACAAATAACGATGGTGGCGCACCGAAGATTTTGCGGGAGTATGCAATTCTACGCGGTCTGTAAAAAGAGATAGTCCCACCGCATCGCGCTGTCGTCGCAACAATTCAATCATAGAAGCTGCTGCGTAAACAGAAAAACTTAATTTGGTTTGTTCTTGACCAACTGGAAAGAGCATCGAGCTAGAACAATCAATCACCAATTGGCAACGAAGATTGGTTTCTTCCTCATACTTTTTCGTGAATAATTTCCCTGTTTTACCATACAATTTCCAATCGATGTGACGGGTAGATTCTCCCGTATTGTACAAGCGATGTTCTGCAAACTCAACAGAAAAACCATGAAAAGGGCTTTTGTGAAGACCCGTAATGAATCCTTCTACTACTTGCCGTGCGAGCAATTCAATATTCCCAAATCGCGCAATATCCTCCTGTCGTAATGAACCGTCCATGGGATAAAAATACGAAATTAGTACTTTCATCAAGAGCCAAAAAACGTTAGGAGTCTAACTTCTTGTAATTTACTATATTAGCTCTATGAAACTACTCATTTTACTAAGCGTTTTAACGATTTTCTTCCGACTGAACACGGCAAATGCTCAAAACTGTGACACCAACGCTCTTATAATCGATCCTGTGCGTGCAAGCGATACGGATCCCGGAATCGCGTTTGAATTGGCACAACATTACACCTTCTTCAATCCAGATTGTACGCCAAAAAATATCCTTTTGGTTCATTTGGTAGGAACTTTTGGAGATCCTTATCAAACGCTTTATTTTCCAAAATTGGCAGCAAACAATGGATTTCACGTGCTGAGTGTTAAATACCCGAATGACTTGTCCGCACAAACAGCCTGTAGTTCAAGTAACGATCCAGACTGTCACTTCAAGTTCCGTAAGGAAATTATCGAAGGGGTGGATTATAGTCCCGAGATTGCCGTTGATAGTGTGAATTCGATTTCTAACCGATTGATTCGCCTCTTGCAGTTTATGGATGCCAACACCACGAGCCAAAATTGGGGGCAGTTTTTTACAGGTGATTCCATTCACTGGGATCGCGTTATGATCAGTGGACATTCACAAGGAGGAGGTCATGCCGCCGTTATGGCTATAGATCGACCGCTTCATCGGGTGCTAATGTTTGCTTCGCCAAATGATTATAGCAATACGTTTGGTCAAACCGCCACTTGGACGAATTTGCCGCATGCAACTGCCGATTCGGCATACTATAGCTTTAATAATACAAACGATCTCGTGGCGCAATACAATTGGCAATTCAGTGCTGCGGTTAATTTTGGGATGGCAAGCTTCGGTGACACCGTGAACGTGGAACAAAACGACTGTCCATACGGGAATACGCACAATTTATTTACCGATCGCGATTCAACAGGATTCACAGAAAATCATGGAATGGTTGTCAACGATGTAAATGTTCCATTAGGGCCGAACGGTCGACCTGTATTTGAAGATGTTTGGCGCTATATGCTGGGACTTCCGTGCACTATTTTGTCGCTCGATGAAGTGCAAGAAACAAACTGTATCATTTATCCGAATCCAGGAAAGAATAGCATTGCAATTGAATCGCACGAAAATATTCAATCTGTGGTGATGCGAGATTTGACTGGAAAACACCTTCTAACGGTACGTCCTGCAAATTCGGTTGCCACCGTAGATGTGTCCGCATTGCACACTGGCGTTTATTGGGTGGAGATAACCCTGATTTCTGGTAAACGAGCGACGCTTCGTTGGTTGAAAGACTAACGGATACGTAAAATTGAATTGACCACCACGCCCACAAAAATCATGAGCATCCCTAAGATTAAATCGGGGCTTAACTCTTCCATGAAAAGATAAGAACCGATGAAAAAAGCATAAATAGCGCCCAGATATTGAAAGGGGATAATTGTCGATGCTGTGCCTTCATGAAGCGCTTTGGTGAGTGTGATTTGCGCTAGTTGCGTAAAAATCCCAATGATCAGAAGGAAAAGCCATTCAATTCCCGAAGGAACTGTGAAGCCCCAAACGACACACAAAACCGTCATAATCGGAATCGCTATCATGGGGAAATACATAACAATCGTAATCGGTTGATCCGTAGGTTTTAATTTCATAATGGAGACGTATGCGACACCCGACAATACAGCGGAAAGAATGCCCAGGCCAATCCAAAACAATGAAATACCGTCTTCGGCACCTGTCGTTGGCTTGCCATAAACCAAGAGCAATACACCAAGAAATGCAAGTGAAATAAAGGGCCACTGAAGAGATCGTACTTTTTCTTTGAGCAAAAGCATCGCGAAAATAATCGTAAAAATAGGAGCGAGGTACTGTACAATGATTGCCACAGCCAATGGCAAGTAGTGCATCGTGTAAAAGAAAATGGTCAGGGCGATGGTTCCTGAAATACCACGTATTA
>JBNKGN010000400.1:0-2854 GCA_050289845.1 Crocinitomicaceae bacterium
TGGGTGTTGAATAATGAACTTGAAACCAAATAATCATGCGATACTTAGGCAATTTTACGAAAATTTTAGCACTCGTTTTATTTACGGGTAATGCCATGTCACAGTCGGTATTAATGGGAGAAACGGGGTATCCTCAAAACGCACCTGCAGATTGCAGTACTTTTGGTGTTTCCGGAAACAATTTCTTCGATGATGGCGGCGCGGCGAATTATTCTGCGAATTTTAATGATACGACTGTTTTTTGTCCGGATTTAACGCAAGGAACAAAAATGACTTTAACCTTTGCAATCAATGCAGGTTTCGAGTTTAATGTCGATGGTTCGGATTCGATATATGTATATGACGGACCCAATACGAACGCGCCGCTTCTTGGGGTGCACAACTCCGTAACAGATCCTAATGGTTTTGCATATACCGCTTCTTGGAACAATCCAAGTGGTTGTTTGACTGTTGTTTTTATTTCTGATGGTGCCAATGAAGGTACAGGTTGGGTGGCGAATGTTCAATGTGGAAATCAGGCACAACCTTTTCAACCGCATATCCAAGCGTATGTAAACGGAACTGGATCAGACGCTTTGAATCCCGCAGATACTGGGTATGTAGATATCTGTTTTGGTGATAGTATTTTGTTTGTTGCCACTCCACTTTTCCCGAATTCTTTTGAAGCAACGGGGTATGGGTACTCCCAAACGGTAGCAAATGTAGATTACGATTGGTATATCTCAGATGGGGGTACGTATCCAAACAACGATTCTATCTGGTTTACTCCTCCGTCTCGCAACGGCTTCTTGGTGGATTTGAAAATTACCGATCAATTTCCGCAAATTGAACGTATGCTTTGTAAAGTAAGAGTTTCACAATTACCTGATTTTACGGGTACAGGACCTTTGGAAGACACCGTTTGTTTGGGGCAAAACACCGTTCTTATTGGTGGTGTGACGCCTACTGACACTGTTGGGGTGGATATTCCTCCAGGGCAATTTCAATTAGGAGGATCCTTTGCAGGTTTGACTTATTTGCCAGATGGTTCAGGACAACAGTATCAGGCGCCAATTGATATCGCGGGATTCCCGACAGGATCGACAGTGCAATCTTCACAGGATTTAAATCAAGTGTGTATCACTATGGAACACTCCTACTTAGGAGATCTTGAAATTGCACTTCAATGTCCAAACGGAACGCAAGTAACACTGCTAAATTCGTACAATCCAGGTTTCATCCCAGGAGGAGTTTCTGGAGGTGGAACGTATATGGGAGATCCTATTGACGATAGTGGAGGAGGTGGTCCTGGTGAAGGATGGGAGTACTGTTTTAGCTCCGTTTTCAATACCTGGGGAGATTATCCAACGGAAATTGGAAATAACAACACCATTCCAGCGCCGAACTTTGGAATGAATGGTCCTTCCTTGAATCCAAATGGAGTTTACTTACCGGAGGATGATTTTATCAACTTTGCCGGGTGTCCTTTGAATGGACAATGGACAATTATTGTGCAAGACAATCTGGGTATTGACGATGGTTATATTTTTGAGTGGGGATTGTATTTTGATCCTTCGTTTTTCCCTGGAGCTGGTGCTTATCAGAATTATGTGGTAAGTGAAGATTGGACAAATGATCCAACCATTGTTTCCGGTCAAAGCGATACTTCTATCGTCGTTCAACCAGATACACCAGGAAATTACAATTACACGTACAATATTGTGGATAATTTCGGATGTCCTTACGACACAACGGTTACTTTGTATGTATTGCCACTCCCGACCATTCAAAATGATACAATAGGGTGCTTTTTGGGTGTTCAATTAGAAGGAACGGATTCGTATAACGGTGGAACTTGGGCAGCGTCAGATACAGCAATTACATTTTTACCTGGGAATGGTGTGGAAAATCCATTTATATCAACATCAACCCCTGGGACGTATACTCTGACCTATACGGATCAGGCGTGTAATTCATCTGTAGATATGGAGGTCGAATTCCCCTCCTATGTGTGGGCGGCGCTTTCCGATACGGTCTTGTGCTACGGAGTGGAATATATCCTAAATTCATCACAACATGAATCGGTCACTGAATGGGCATGGAACACAGGATCTTCGGAACCCTCCATAGTGGTGACGGAGCCAGGAATTTATGAGGTTGAAGTGTCGAATAGTTGTCATTCGGCAACGGCTCAAGCGAATATCGGTTACAAATTGTGTGACATTGAAGCGCCAAATGTGATATCGCTTTCTTCGATGGACGGTAACGACTTATGGACGGTCGATGCAGAAGGAGTTGTGTCGTTTCAATGTAAAATTACCAATCGCTGGGGGAATTTAGTGTATGAATTCAGTGACGTGAATGGTGGATGGGATGGAACATCTCACGGACAGCGCGTTTCGGAAGGAACCTACTTTTATATCATTGATGCCGTTTTAGAAGGCGGAGAAGAATTACAGAAACATGGTTTTATTGAAGTAATTCACTAAAAATCAGAATACGATAACTAAGGCGGCTCAAATGGGTCGCCTTTTTTTATGCTTGCATACCATACTTCGGTAATACTTCGTTATTTTTATAATAAATCAATGAAAATGAAAAAAATCGGAATAAATGGTTTTGGCCGAATTGGACGCTACTTTTTACGAATGGCAATTTCGAATGAAAGTATTGAAGTAATTGCCGTAAATGACCTGGCGCCAATTGAGACATTGGCCCATTTACTGAAATACGATAGTGTTCACCGCAGATTTCCGATGGCTTTTGAAGTGAAAGGGAATTCCTTGGTTTTTGAAAACGGACGTGAAGTTTTGTTTACAAAGTTTAAGAGCCCAGCAGAAATTCCCTGGAAAGAAGTGGGGGTCAATTATGTGCT
>JBNKGN010000401.1:0-2840 GCA_050289845.1 Crocinitomicaceae bacterium
GATAAAATCAAATTTTTCAATACGGGAAGAAGCTACAGTGCGGAAGAAATTGGCATTTTAAAGATGACACCACAACCACGTCAAGAAGTGCGCGCAGGGGATGTTGGATATATTATTTCAGGGATCAAAAAGGCTTCTGAAGTAAAAGTCGGTGATACGATTACTACCGTTGAAAACCCGTGTGCAAAAGCCATTCAAGGATTTGAAGACGTGAAACCAATGGTCTTCTCAGGGATTTATCCTGTAGATACGGAAGATTACGAGGAATTGCGCTATTCGATGGAGAAGCTCCAATTGAACGATTCATCGCTCGTTTTTGAGCCAGAATCTTCGGCTGCTTTGGGATTTGGATTCCGCTGTGGTTTCCTGGGGATGCTTCACATGGAGATTATTCAGGAACGTCTGGAACGCGAATTCAACATGACGGTAATCACTACGGTTCCCAACGTGTCGTACAAAGCGTACATGCGAAGAGATCCTGAAACGGCGATTACGGTGAATAATCCATCTGAATTGCCGGACCCGTCTGCGATGGAATTTATTGAAGAACCTTACATCAGAGCACAGGTAATTACCAAATCAGAGTACGTAGGTCAGATTATGACTTTGTGTATCGAGAAGCGTGGAGAACTCACCAATCAAGTCTATTTGACTCAAGATCGCGTGGAGATTTCTTTCGAAATGCCAATGGGTGAGATTGTCTTTGATTTTTACGATCGATTGAAATCGGTTTCGAGAGGTTACGCTTCGTTCGATTACCATCCAATTGGTTACAAACGATCCGATTTGATTAAAATGGACCTTTTGTTGAACGGCGAACAAGTCGATGCACTTTCAGCATTGGTTCACCGCAGCAATGCGTACGATTTAGGAAAGAAAATCTGCTTAAAACTGAAGGAATTGATTCCTCGTCAGCAATTTGAAATTCCAATCCAAGCTGCCATCGGCGCAAAAATTATCGCACGCGAGACCATCAAAGCTTTACGTAAAGATGTAACAGCAAAATGTTATGGAGGTGATATCACCCGTAAACGTAAACTCTTGGAAAAACAAAAAGCGGGTAAGAAACGTATGCGTCAAGTCGGAAAAGTAGAGATTCCACAAGAAGCCTTTTTAGCAGTATTGAAGTTGAACGATTAATTCGCTTCTTCCTCGAAACGTGCGTCGATCGCATTCAGCAATGCCAATATGTGTTCTTCGATTTGTTTTTCTATTTCGTCGAGACGTTGGTCGGATTTCATGCGCGATTTCTCACTGGAAATTTTCGGCTGATAGTTCTCGATATAAGCTTCCATGCTCATTCCGGGCTCTCCTGGGGATGACTTCTTTTTGAAATCAGTACACGTAATATATACACCATTGCTGGTTAATTCGGCAAATACCTCTGTTGAAAATCGGTAATAGTAACTGGATCCCAATTCAGACTTTTGTCCTTCTACAATAAATACGTACTCGAATTTACGTCCTTCCGTTTTTGTAGGGATTTCCTTGATTTTAAAATCCATTTCTTCTACAACGTAGGTGAATACGCTGTTAAACTCTTCTATGGAAAGTGAATCGACGGGTATGCTATCTGCATACCCGATCGAATTCTCTTCCAGATCTCTTCTCAATTCAAATTCTCCTTGAGCAAATGAACCTGTCGCTAAAGCGACAAAGAGCAAACCGGTGAAATAACTGTTCTTCAATTATTGTGCTTTTTTCTTTAACAAATACTTGTACGTCAATTCCCCATTGTTAGAAATAAGGTAATTACTTACGTACTCCCAACCGTTCGCATCCATAAAGTTAAGCGCGTCGATCATACTGTTAAATGCTGCGTTTTTTCCTTCAGCATCTTTGATTGTTTGTGCTTTCCACGAGAAATCCTGTCCGTAATCAACGAAGACTTTGATTTTGGTTAAACTCAATAATTTTGATTGGCCAACTAATTCAATGTATTGAATATCCAACTCATTTACATTTGTTCCATCCACTTCCACTTGAGCACTTGCTCCGAAGGACATTAGCCCCAATGCCATTACAGCAATCATTTTTTTCATAATAAGTAGTATTTTTCTTTTAAGTTAATAAATATATATGATGTCGAAGGGTTCCCTCCCAACGTTTCATCCGAGATACTAAAAAATAGGGGCGATTTCTCGTCCCTACTTTGTGCAGTTATTACTGCTTTAATCCACCTTGCTACTCAACTCATTCTTCAAACCATTCCATTCCACAAGGTGCATTTTAACGGTTCCAACTGGTATTTTTGCTTTCACCAAAATTGGAATTCTATTTTCGTCTGCTGTGACCCAAAATTGCACGTCTTCTTCGTTTTCAAAATAGCGGCCTGTTTGCACGACGGGTACAAATTTGTAACACTGAAATTTTCCTTTACGGATTTTGATTTCCTCTTTTCCTTTGTACTTGATTTTTAAGGTGTATACCTCGTCGTCCATAAAACACTTGAAGGAGAAAATTTTTCCTGGTTTCATCCCCGTGAAGTTCAAGGTGCGTGCCTTGTAAAAGGATGAGATCATGTCTTGAATTCCCATGTTTACATCAAAGTCTTTCGTTCCGTTGTGGACTTTGTTTTCATTGTGTTTAAACGTGTATTTCTGATTGATTAAAAAACCGCCTTCATCTACGTTGCGAACAAAATACCATGGCATAATGGACTTTTTATCGATATAGCTTTCGTACACGTCGTGTACTTTGTAAAAATTGTTGAATCCACCGAGGGTTTTTCCGGTTGCTACCACATGCTGTAATTCACGACCATCTCCTTTTCGAGAGGTCGATTTCACTTCTACCGTGGCTTCTCCAGCATCCATAAAGCCGTAAGAAACACGATAACG